>CAKKST010000182.1 GCA_919903585.1 Nitrospiria bacterium
CCCAGATTGATAAACTTCCATCTGATCTACAGCTTCGCGTCCTAAATTTTGCAAAATCATTAATACCCAAAGGGGTTGAAGGAAAAAGTCTATTGAAATTTAGCGGTAGTATTTCTGCCGAGGATTTGCAGCTAATGTCTAAAGCCATAGAAGAAAGTTGTGAGAAGGTAGATATAGGTGAGTGGTAAATTTCTTCTTGATACAAATATAATCATTGCTATCTTTGCTGAAGACCCAATAGTCCAAGAACGATTAATAAGGGCGGAAGAAGTATTTGTCCCATGTATCGCTATTGGAGAGTTATACTTTGGAGCATATAAGTCGCTTAAAATTCAGGAAAATCTTACCCGTATAGATGAGTTTGCTCTTAACAATACTGTGCTTCCTTGCGATACAGACACAGCCAATAGGTATGGAGATATAAAAAACCGTTTAAAAGAAAAGGGGCAGCCAATCCCAGAGAATTATATATGGATTGCTGCAATTCCTCAGCAATATGCTCTTACACTAATTACGATGGTAGAGGAAGCATCCGGGTCTCTTTACCCATCACACAGCCTTTAGTCTGCTGCAAAAATATTTTGTCTTTTTAAAAACCACTGCCTTACCTTCATTTCTGTTAACATTATAAAAAGCCTTGACAATACCATGTTATCCAATTAGGATTAAAGGATAAAACAATTGGAATGACAGGCGAAGTGTCTGTCCTACTATTTTGTTTACTGTATTGGTAGCCTCAGTCTAAAGAGCCTGTTGACAAAGTATTTATTCATGCTTAGTTTGTCATTTCTGCAAAACTTGCCCCTGCATGGTTTAAGCAGGGAGCAGGAATCCAGAATCTCTTGAATTTACAAGAACTGGATTCCCGATAAAAACATTCGGGAATGACATTTATAGTTATTTTACGGGTTTGTCAACAGGCACTAAAGCCTGCGGCTACCATATTTTTGATAACAGAGGATAATAAAATGAATGTCCTTATAATCGGCAGCGGCGGAAGGGAGCATGCGCTGGTGTGGAAGATGCGCCAGAGCAAAAAGGTCAGAAATATTTTCTGTGCGCCGGGCAATGCTGGTATTGCACAAGAGGCAGAGTGTGTAAATATACTGCCGGAGAATATAAACGGCCTGCTTTCCTTTGCAAAAGAAAACAAGATAGACCTTACAGTTGTCGGGCCTGAACTGCCATTATCACTGGGTATTGTAGATAAATTTGAAGGGGCTGGACTAAGGGTCTTTGGCCCGACTGCCTCTGCGGCAAGGCTTGAGTACAGCAAGGCCTTTGCTAAAGAGATGATGGCTAAATGCAATATCCCGACTGCTGTTTTTAAAACCTTTACATCCTCACATGAAGCGAAGAAGTATATTAAAGAAAAAGGCGTGCCTTTGGTAATTAAGGCAGACGGCCTTGCTGCTGGCAAGGGTGTTGTTGTTGCAGAGACAGTTGATGAGGCAAATAATGCAATTGCGGATATGATGGAAAAAAGAGCTTTTGGCGATGCAGGGAGCAAGGTTGTAATTGAAGATTGTTTAAAAGGCGAAGAGGCATCTTTTATGGTCTTTACTGACGGTAATGCCATTGTCCCAATGGTAAGCGCACAGGATCATAAAAGGGTTTTTGATAATGACAAAGGTCCTAATACAGGCGGCATGGGCGCATACTCGCCAGCGCCAGTGGTGTCAGACACTTTGACCAAGAAGGTAATTAATGAAGTTTTTAAACCATTGCTCTCTGGCCTTAAAAAAGAAGGTATAAATTATAAGGGCGTTTTGTATGCAGGATTGATGATTGATGATAATCAACTGCATGTCCTTGAATTTAACTGTCGCTTTGGAGATCCAGAGGCTCAGCCTATACTTTTCAGGCTAAAAAGTGACATTATAGAGATAATGGAGGCAATAATAGATAACAGATTATCTGATATTAATATTGAATGGAAACAGGAGGCATCTGTCTGTGTTGTGATTGCCTCAAAGGGTTATCCGGGAAATTATGAAAAAGAAAGGGCGATTGAGGGGCTTAATGAAGCAGAAGAGATAAAAGGTGTTAAGGTATTTCATGCAGGCACAGCAAAGAAGGATAATGATATAATAACAGCAGGCGGCAGGGTGCTTGGTGTTACTGCATTAGGCGCTGATATTAAAGAGGCTGTAGAAAATGCTTATAAGGCAGTAGAGAAGATTAAATTTGAAGGTATGCATTATAGAAGGGACATTGCTTTAAAAGCGCTGTCATTGACTGTGAATTAATACAAACGCATTAATTTATGTTAAATAAATCTCCCCTAACCCCTCTTTTCCAAAGAGGGGGATAAAGGAATTTCCCACTTTGAAAAAGGGGGATGAAGGGGGATTTGAGATTGCTTCGCTCGCAATGACTCTTTCTGTAAGTTTTTCAGCACCTTGTTATATGTCAAATTATACAAAAGGAGAAGAAGATGAAAATAGGGGATAAGCCACTTGTAGGGATTGTAATGGGCAGTAAATCTGATAAAGAAATAATGGAAGAGGCCGCAAAGGTATTAAAGGAGTTTGGGATCCCTTATGAGATGACTGTTGCCTCTGCCCACCGCTCTCCAAAGAGGACTGCTGAATATGCAAACAGCGCCATTGAGAGGGGGATTGAGGTTATTATTGCAGGCGCAGGCGGCGCTGCGCACTTAGCAGGTGTAATTGCATCCGAGACAATATTGCCAGTGATAGGTGTGCCGATTGATTCATCGCCGTTAAATGGATTAGATTCTCTGCTCTCAACTGTGCAGATGCCGGGAGGCATTCCTGTTGCAACAATGGCCATAGGCAAGGCAGGTTCAAAGAATGCAGGGATATTTGCCGCACAGATACTGGGGTTAAAATATCCTGAGATTTTGGAAAAACTGACTCATTACAGAAAGAAACTCGCAGATGATGTGGCAAAGGCAGCCAAAGAGCTTTAGATAAAATGGCAAGGATTATAAAGGTTGACCCTGAAAACCCAGATGTTAAGAAGATAAATGAGGCAGTAGAGTTATTAAAAAAAGGCGGTCTGATTGCCTTTCCTACGGACACCTTCTATGGACTCGGCGTTGATGCAACGAATAGTGAAGCGGTAGGAAGGGTATATGCAGTTAAAAAAAGGGATTATAAAAAGCCGATCCTTATTTTGATTGATGATAAAAACAGGATATCTAAGTATGTAAAAGAGATACCTGATATTGCAAAAAAGATGATGGATAGATTCTGGCCCGGACCTCTGACACTGATTTTCTCTGCCTCAGCTAAACTGCCATTGGCGCTGCTTGGGGATACAATGAAGATCGGCATAAGGGTTCCGGGAAACCAAATCACACTCTTACTTCTAAAAATCGCAGGATTCCCTGTCACAGCCACAAGCGCAAATCTGTCTGGAGAGCCGAGCCCCTCAGACCCTAAGGATGTAATAGCTAATCTGGGCGAAAAACTTGAACTAATACTTGATGGCGGCAAGACTGCTGGGGGAAAGGAATCAACAATAATAGATGTTACAGAAGACCCTCCTCGCTGCATAAGGGAAGGCAGGGTTTTTATTAAGGAAATTGAGGATTTTATTGGTATTAAATTAAAACTGGGTGCAGCATGAAAAACTTTTTTGACAACCTAAGATTAAGAACAAAGCTTTTGGTTATGATGCTATTTCTGTCTCTCTTATCACTTGTCATGCTCTTTACAATATACTCCCACGGCGAGCGGACATTAATGAAGGAAATAGAGCAGCATACTATTGACCTTACAACTGCTATTAAGATGAGTGTTGAGGAGCTTACATCTCAGGAGCAGACAGACGAGGCAAGACTGAGGGACTATGTCCAGCAGTTAAATCAAAAAGGTGTTAAAGAGATTTCCATTATAAGCAATGAGGAAGAGATTATTGCAAGTTCAAATCCAAGAAAGGTCGGTAAAAAGATTGACCCAAAGAGAAAGGACTTATTAATTACGGCAAAGCTCGGTGAGGATTTAGGACCAAGCGCGAGACAGAAGACCCAAAATATACTGATACCTGTAATTGTAAACAATGAACAGGTTGGTTATGTTCATATTATAATGGTTCTTGATGATTTTTCAAACCTGCTTAAATCCAATAATCTTAAAAGATTAATAGCGACAGTAATTGTTTTTACCATTGGAATTGTTGTATCACTGTTCTTATCATGGAAATATACTGCGCCGATACATGAAGTTGTAGATGCTGCAAAGGCTGTTGCAGCAGGTGATTTATCTAAAAAGCTTACAATTAAAAGGAACGACGAGATTGGCGAGCTTGCAAAGAGTTTTAATGAAATGATTGAAAAATTAAGACTTCAAAAGGAGCTTGAAGACAGGCTTCATCAGGCTGAAAGGCTTTCTGCCTTAGGCCAGTTTGCGTCAGGACTTGCGCATGAGATAAGGAATCCCTTAAACTTTATTAATCTGAGCATAGACCATATAAGAAAAAAATTTGTCCCAAAAGATAAGATTGACAAGGAAACCTTCTCAAGATTAATGTTAGAGGTAAAGGATGAGATCAGGAGATTGAATGATCTGATAAGCAATTTTTTAAATTACGGCAAACCAATAAGGCTCCATTTAAAAGAGATCGACCTTAAATTAATTATTAATGAAATAACTGCCCTTGCGGAACAAAAGATACAGATGGAGAAGATTAATATTGAGATAGATATACCTGAAGACATACCTATGGTAATGATTGATAAGGACCAGATGAAGATATGTTTTATAAACATCATTTTAAATTCTATTCAGGCAATGCCAAAAGGAGGCAGCCTGACAATCAAGGCAAGGCCTAATTCTAATGATGCAAATTTAGATATTATTTTTACTGATACAGGCGCTGGGATTGATATTCAGGATATGGATAAGATTTTTGACCCGTATTTTACTACAAAGGATGTCGGCATAGGTCTGGGATTAGCGCTTACAAAAAAGATAATAAATGAACATAAAGGAGAGATATTTATTTTCAGCCGCCCGGGTGTTGGGACTAATGTAACAATCAGGCTTCCTCTTATAAATGAGATGGCTGCAAGGTGATATTATGGAACAAGGCATTGTATTAGTTGTTGATGATGAAAAATCGCAAAGGGATATACTAAAGACAATATTGGAAGATGAAGGCTATGATGTTGAGGTATCAGCAAATGCATCTAATGCCCTTAACTTCATAAAAGAGAGAAGTTTTGACATTATCCTTACCGACCTCAAGATGCCTGGTTCTGACGGCATAGACCTTCTTCAGAAGGTCTTGAATAAAAATACATTGATGTGCGTAATAATAATGACTGCGCACGGAACAATAGATACTGCTGTAGAGGCCATGAAAAGGGGCGCCTTTGATTATCTTACAAAGCCCCTTGAAAGGGATGAGCTGCTTCTGTGTCTTAAGAGGGCATTTGAGAAGATCAGGCTTGTAAAAGAAAATGAGATGCTCCATCAGGAGCTTAATGATAGATTCAGGATTGATAATATCATTGGCAATCACGGCAAGATGCGGGAGGTCTTTAAGATTATAAAAAAGGTTGCCAACACGAATTCTACCGTGCTCATCTGCGGTGAAAGCGGGACAGGAAAGGAGCTTGCTGCGAGGGCAATTCACTTTAACAGCCTGCGCAAGGATAAGGTATTCTCTGCCGTAAGCTGTGCCGCTATACCTGATACATTACTGGAAAGCGAGCTCTTTGGCTATGAGAAAGGGGCATTTACAGGCGCATATAACAGAAAGATTGGACTGATTGAATCAACAAACAACGGGACACTCTTTCTTGATGAGATTGGCGAGATGAATCTGAATATGCAGTCAAAGATATTAAGGGCGCTTCAGGAAAGGGAGATCAGAAGGGTAGGGGGGGTTGAAAATATAAAGGTAGATGTAAGGATAATTACTGCAACAAATAAGAATCTTGAAGAAGAGATTAAAAAGGGAGGATTCAGAGAAGACCTTTATTACAGGCTGAATGTAATATCCTTTCTGCTTCCTCCTCTGCGTGAAAGGATAACAGATATTCCTGAGCTTGTTAACCATTTTATAAAAAAACAGAACAGTATATTCGAGAAAAATATTAAAGGGATTACGAATGAGACATTACAGGTCCTAATGAACTACAACTGGCCGGGGAATGTCAGGCAGCTTGAGTCAATAATAGAAAGGGCAATGCTCATGTGCGAAGGGGAAGAGATAATAACAGAGGATATCCCTGCTGAAATAAAGACCCCGATTTATAAAATTGGCAATATTGCCTTTGACATTCCGCCTGAGGGTATATCCTTTGACAAATTTGAGAGAGAGATCCTCAGAAAGGCAATGGAAAAATCAGAATGGAAGATAGTTAAGGCAGCAAAACTCCTCGGCATGTCATATAGAACACTTCAATATAGATTGAATAAGTTTAATATAAATCGTGAGACTGTTATCAAAAAATAGCCTTTGCCCAAAATATTAACACCTTCCTTGCTGACATGCCTCTCACCACCTGAACTAAGGAAAGAGGCGGAGGAGGAGATAAGAAGATTATCAAAGATTTATAATTTAAAAAAGAAGTGAGGAGACTATATGGCCACTTACTCTCACAGCAAATTATCCACATACGAAAACTGTCCCCTCCAATATAAACTTCACTACATTGACGAAGTAGAGGTTGCAAAGAGGGAGAGCATAGAGGCCTTTCTTGGAAAACGTGTTCACGATACATTTGAAAGGCTTTACAAGGATTTGAAGTGTTCTAAACTCATGACCTTTGATGAGTTGATTTCTTACTATAATGAACAATGGGATAAAAGCTGGAACGATGCTGTTGTTATCAGGGATGAAAGGTGCTCTGCTCAAAATTATAAGGATATAGGCATTAAATGCCTGAGGAATTATTATGACAGACATGCGCCATTTAGCCAGTCAACTACAATCTGGATAGAGGAAAAAAAGGCCTTTTCCCTTTCTGAGGGTGGCAAATATAAAATTAGGGGGGTTATTGATCGCCTTGATAAAACCAGAGAAGGGATTTACGAGATACACGACTATAAGACATCTGGAAGGCCGCCATTACAGGAAGAGCTTGAGGAAGACAGGCAGTTAGCCCTATATGAACTCCTTGTGAGGGAAAAATTCCCTGATGTAAAAGAGGTCAGGCTTATATGGCACTTTCTCCGTTTTGATATGGAAATGTTGTCTGCAAGAACGCTTGAGCAGCTTGAAGATTTAAGAAAAGAGACGATTGCGCTGATTGACACAATAGAATCTGATAAGGAATTTAAGCATAATGAAACTGCTTTATGCGACTGGTGTGACTATTGGGCATATTGCCCTGCAAAAAAACATTTAGTTAAGGTAGAGGCCCTTCCAGTAGAGCAATTTCTTGAAGAGGATGGGGTGAAGCTGGTAAATGAATATGTATTGGCATGGAATAGGAGTAAAGAGGCTGATATAGAAAAAGAGAGGCTAAAAGAAAGACTTGCTGTTTATGCTAAAAAGGAAGGTGTTGAAACCATAAAGGGAAGCGATTATACTGTAAAGGTTGCAATCAAGGACAAACTTTATTTCCCGGGTAAAAATGACCCTGACAGGGAAGAACTTGAGAAGATAATCAAAATAGCCGGCTTATGGGATGAGGCATCAGAGCTTGATGTGAACGTCCTGTCAAAGACTATTCAATCCGGAAAATGGGATAAGGAACTGATAAAAAAGATAAAACAGTTCGCTTCAGAGGAAGAAAGTGTCAGGGTAAGCCAGCCGAAGCTATTGAGAGAAGAGGAATAAGTTGCAGGTGTAACAACTGCCAAATCCCGGGAAGGCAAGGATGAGGATTGGGTTCTGATAGAGAAAAGTTGTTAATTTAATGATGTCCAGATTCTGAATGGCCGCCGGCGATTATGTATATAGCATCTGCTGCACCTTTATTTTCCAGAAAACATTCATGCTCACCTGAGATATGAAAGGCAGAGCCTTCTTTTAATATACCTGAATAATGGCCTGTTATCTGAAAATCGCCTTTGACTGCAATAACCATTTCTTCATGACCGCTGCCTGACTTAATTAATCTGTCCTTTTCCTCTGGCTTTAAGATGCCATATATCATGTAACAGGCATGACTGCCTGTCTCCTCAAATCCAAGTATATGTTCGCCATTTTCAGATTTCTGCGCCTTATTTTTAAGTTCAAAGGTCTTCATTTGTATTGCCCCTTTCTCTTGTATCTCAGCATCGCATCCTTGCATGGGCAGGTGCGGGGGGTGTCTGCAATTTTTGTAATTACCTCTTTTATTATTGACGGTATTAGTGTCAAGGATTTTTGAACAAGCGCCTTTTCTTTTTCAGGAAGGGTTCCTTCAAATAAGACTCCTTTTTTATAGGGCAGTTTTTTTATGCCCTCTGCGTAGTTTGTGATGTAGCAGATGGTACCGTAACACATCTCTAATTCCTTTGCCAAAAAAACCTCTGGCACAAGTGTCATGCCGACCATGTCTGCGCCAATCTGTTTAAAGAACCTTATCTCAGCAGGCGTCTCAAGCCTTGGGCCTTCTGTGCAGATATATGTTCCTTTTTTATGCACCTGCTTATGCCTTTTTGTTGAGATTTCAATAAGTGTTTTTTGAAGGGTAGGGCAGAACACTGGGTTCTGCCTTATGAATCCGAGGCCGCTGTTCTCAAAAAATGTTAATGGCCTTGTTTTGGTAAAGTCAATTATGTCATCAGGAATAACTAAGTCGCCGGGTTTGAATTTATTATTAATTGCACCTGGGCCTGTCCATGATAAAATCCTCTCTGCAGATAACTCCTTTGCTGCCCATATATTTGCCCTGTAATTTACAAATGGCGCAGTAAGTGAATAGCCTGATACACCATGCCTTGACAGAAAGGCCGCTGAAACTCCTTCTATGTCTAAAATTTTTATATTCTTGACCCTTCCATAAGGCGTGTTTACTGAAATCTCTTTTTTAAATGAGCCAAAGGTTTGAGTGGCAAAGTTATACGCGCCACTTCCGCCTACTATCATTATTTTTACTTTATGCGGCATATCAATTAAAAACCTTCATTATCTGATAAACTGTATTCCTCTGCGCGGGCATAAAACCTGCATCCTTTATAATAGCAATCAGTTCATCCTTGCTGATCCTGAATGACACACCTGCTGCTGCTACTACATTCTCCTCAAGCATGGTGCTTCCCATGTCATTTGCCCCGAATCTTAAGGCCGCCTGTGCGAGCTTTGCGCCCTGCGTTACCCATGAGGCCTGTATATTTTTAAAGTTATCCAGAAAAATTCGTGATAATGCCAATATTTTCAGGTAATCAACTCCTGTAGCAGCATAGAAGTATGACCCATGTCCCTTGACCCTTTTTGACCCAATTTCTGTGTTTCCCGGCTGAAATGACCATGGTATGAATGCAGTAAAGCCACTGGCCTTGTCCTGCATATCACGAATCAGGGACAGGTGTCCAATTATATCTTCTGGCGTTTCAATGCTGCCAAACATCATTGTCGCTGTTGTCGGGATGCCGAGCCTGTGAGCCTCAAGCATTACCTCTGCCCATTCAGCGGATTTTATCTTCCTCGGACTGATCAGGTTTCTAACTCTGTCAATTAATATCTCAGCGCCGCCGCCAGGGATAGAATCAAGGCCGGCAGCCTTTAATTTTATTAGCGCCTCTTTAATTGTAAGCCCTGCCTGTCTTGCAATGTAATTTATCTCTGGCGGGGAGAGGGCGTGGAGATGGATATTGAACCTATTTTTAATCTTCTTAAAAAGCCCTTCAAAATAGGTTATATCCAATTCAGGATGAAGCCCGCCCTGCAATAGTATTTGCGTGGCATCTAAGTCAATAGCCTCCTGAATCTTTTTGTATATCTCATCCTCACTGATAATATATGCCTCTTTGTCATCCCTGTCCCTATAAAAGGCACAAAACTTACATCTGTTAATGCAGATATTGGTATAATTGATATTCCTGTCCACAACAAAGGTTACCATATTATCAGGATGTAACCTCTTTCTCATTTCATCTGCAAGCTCCCCTAAGGTCAAAAGGTCAGCCTCTTTAAATAATATTAAGGCATCTTCTTCTGAAATTCTATGGGAAGACTTAACCTTATCAATTATTGAATCTATTGTATTGTTATACAGTGCTATGTTCATGTTCATACATCCTGATTATATTATAAAGCGTATCACGCTCAACAGGTACCTTGCCTGCCTTTTGGATTAGATTGATAATCTCCTCTTTGGTAAGCTCTTCAGATGTTTTTGCACCAGCGGCATGGGTAATCTTTTCCTCAACAACTGTGCCATCAATGTCATCCACGCCAAAACTTAAAGAGACCTGAGCCATCTTTTCGCCGAGCATGATCCAGAAGGCCTTTATGTGATCAAAATTATCAAGAAAGATTCGGGATATAGCCAGTGTTTTCAGGTCATCCATGCCTGTTGTCTCTTTTAATCTTCTTTTAATCCTTGTGTTATGCGGATGAAAGGGCAGGGGAATAAAGGCCTGAAAACCTCCTGTCCTGTCTTGCAATTCTCTTAGGGAACTCATATGAGCTACTCTGTCCTCATAGCCTTCAATGTGGCCATAAAGCATGGTTGCATTGGATTTGAGGCCAATTGAATGGGCAGCCTCCATTACCTCAAGCCATCTTTCACCGCTAATCTTCTCTTCACAGATGGCATTTCTTACATTGGCCTGAAATATCTCAGCGCCGCCGCCTGGCAAAGAGCCGAGCCCTGCCTCTTTTAATCGCAAAAGTGTTTCCTTATGTGGTAGTGCTGATATCCTTGAAAAATAATCAATTTCTACTGCTGTAAATGCCTGTATATGGATATGTGAAAACTCTTTTTTTAAAGCCCTTAACATTTCAAGGTAAAATTCAAATGGTAAATCAGGATGCAGCCCTCCAACAATATGAAACTCTGATACGCCTTTCTCAGCGCTTCTGGCCTTCTCTAATATTTCACCCAATGTTAACTGATAGGCGCCATTTTCTCCTTTATCCTTGCTAAAGGCACAGAATTTACACCTGTTAACGCAGATATTTGTGGGGTTTATATGGCGGTTATGAATAAAATAGACATTCTTTTTGTTTTTTTTTTCAGTAGCATAGGAGGCCATTCTGCCGAGCCTGAATATATCATTTGAATAAAAAAGCTCTATTGCCTCTTCAGGAGTAATCCTTTTATTTAAATAAACCTTTTCTTCTATTATATTAATTGGCATATCAATTGGCCTATTAGTTAGCCTATCAATTGACATCTTTTAACTCCTTCTGGTATATAACCTTTCCTGCAACCATTGTCATTATAATATCATTTGGCACTGTGTGCAAGAGGAGATCACGGTAGACCCCGTTAGAAAATTCATCTTTTAAAGGATTGCAGGTCTTATGTGGTTCAGAGGGGGCTTGTTTTCTAACGGGGCAAATATCAGTGTCCCTTTTGGGGAATCTTACGGCAATTATGTCTGCCTCTTTGCCAATCTCTATTGTGCCAGTCTTATCATCTAAACCAAGCGCCTTTGCGCCATTAATTGTAGCGGCCATTATAATATCTTCAGCAGTTATTTTCTTATCATTAATCCTATTATGCAGAAGATAGGCAAATCTCATCTCATCCCACATATTCAAGGTATAATTGCTTGCACAACTGTCAGTTCCGAGGCCGACAGTAATGCCTTCTGAGATCAGATTATAAAATGGCGCAACACCTACGCCGATAAAGACGTTGCTCCTTGGGCAATGGACAACAGGGACACCTTTTCGTGCCAGCCTTTTAATATCATCATTGTTTAAATGAACCCCATGTACAAGTAAAAATTCAGGTGATAACAAGCCTTCTTTTTCAAGGTATTCAACAGGGGATTTGCAATCTCCAAAAACCTGCCTCTTATATTTGTCCCACTTAAACCTTTTTAGGTAAATATCTTTAATCGGGCCTTTGTCTTCCGAGATAAATTTTATCTCTTCCCTTGATTCTGAAACATGCATCGTAAGTTTTAGATTTTCCTTTTCTGCATACCCCTGTATCAGTCCAAGTAATCTTGGCGATACTGAGTAGGGCGAATGGGGAGAGATTCCTATACTCAATAATGCTGTTTCGTCCTTTCTTAAGCTTTCTATATCCTCAATTGCCTTTTTCCAATAGCTTAATGCCTTTGTGTCATCAAAATTCAGGAGTTCCTTATATACTATTCCCCGTATCCCGGTCTTTTTAAGTTTATAGAGGCTTTCACCATTTGTTGATATATCAGAGATAGTTGTAGTTCCTGTAGAGATTGCTTCAGTTATCCCTTTTTCACTCCCTGATGAGATTACCTCTGCTGATGTGGCCTTTTTTTCATCAACAAGCCTTAATATCCAGTGCATCAACTCTGTATCTTCATTAAAAATCCTGCCCTTAAGTGCTGTCAATTCAAGATGTGCATGAAGATTAATTAAGCCCGGCATCAGGGCTGCATCTTTAAATTCCATCAGCTCATGGCTTCTGTATCTATTAATTATTTCATCCTTTATACCAATATCTCTAATCCTTCCATTTTCTATTAGGATTGCAGCATTAAGGATTGGTAAGTAGGATACTGGTAAGATTATCTCTGCGCTTAAAATCATAATGTCTGATAATGTATCTTATGTAAACTTTATAATGGGACGATTACTCAATATCGTCGGCTGTCCCCTTTTTGCCGTCAGTCCCGCTGGAATATATTTTATACGCCTTTTGCGACAGTAGCTCATAATTATATTCCATGCCCCATGGGTCTAATAAATCATTTTTAGATACATAATTCTGGGCAATCAGTGTATCTAAATTTTTAGGATAAAAACCATTCTCGTAATAAAATGTCTCTATTGAAAACCTTATGCTATCCAGTCTGCCCCTTACAATGTATCCTTTAAGGTAGCCCAAATCCTCCTTATAGGAATTAAAATTATTGACCAGTCTATATGGTACATCCAAGTAAAAGAAAAGTAATAATAAAATAAATATTAATGCAGCAGAATTTACATATTTAAATACAGAAGAAAATGCCTCTTTAAAGTCAAAAAGCACTGTCCCTCCTCCAACTTTTTTTGTGGAGCCCTCGCCCTTATCAATAATCTGTCTTGTATAAAGACTTGAGAGTAACTTACAGGTCTCAAACTGTCCTAACTTGGTTAAATCTATAATCTCCTGCGCATCGCGCTTGCCATCTATAAAGCTGAGGACCAACTCCTCATCTTTTGTAAATGTCTGGGAATCATCGTCAGCAGCAAGGAGTATATCTGCAAAATCGGTTAATTCACTGCCTGATTTTTCTTTTTGCCGGGGAGGCTGCTCTGATTTTGCAAAGACAATATTCAGGGATGGTATATTCTTTTCAATCAGGGGCCATTCATCAAGCATCCTGATTCCTTCCATTAAAATAAATTCTGTATTTAATGGGGTAATAATGTCTTTGTCATATTCTATATCTTTCTGATTAAAACTGTAATTGCCATCCTTCCATGCAAAAAGGCTGAGTACAGTCTCTGCTAACTGGAGCTGCAAGACCTCTTTTAGTTCATTATCGTTTATTAGCCCTGCATCAAGAAGAACAAAACCCAGCTTTCTATTCTGTTTTTTCTGGGACTTAAGGAGTTCCTTTAATTGTTTTTCTGTGATTTTATTTGTCCTGACCAGAATCCTCCCTATCTTTTCTTTATCCTCCCTGTTTGTAGTCTCTGCGCCTACAATCATGCCGTTATCAAATAAAACAGTTATAGATATTTCCTTATTTGTAAGTACAAGCTCGCCTGCCTTCCTCTGAAGACTAATAAGCTGGAATATATCAGCCAATCCAAAATCAGAAATTGAACCTTCTAATGCCATAGTTATCCCCTGCTCCTGAGCCTGTAAATCTTCAGGAGTGATAGAGTATAAATAATAATCAGAATCGTGATAGCAAATACCCTTTGCATAATATGTCTTTCAGGATATAAAAAATAAGATGTATAAATCAGATTATTGCCGAAGATAAGGAAGAAAATGGTAAAAATAAATGTAAAAACATAAAGGAATCCCCTGAAGGTTAAACCGCCGTAAATATGCCCCGCACCCGGAAGTATAATAGAGAGCGCCCTTGTAATCAGTGAATCTATCTTCTGGAATCTGTTAAGCTCTGAAAGCTCGCTCTGCGATAAAGATTGGTTCTCACCCTGTTCATTTTTTATAATCCCGTCAATCTGCACAAAGGTTCTTAAACACTGGGAGCAAAGCCCCCTATATAGCAATGACCTGTGGCATCTTGGGCATATAACCTTACCGCACTCCCTACAATATGCAGCTACTGGTATACTCTTTTTAAGAAATGATAGAAGCAGGATTATAATTACAACAATAATAGCATATTTTGTAGTATCCTCTAATCTTACCTTTTTTTCAAAAAGGTTCCACATTTTAGTTGTTATAAATTCCTGGTTTTCATAAGGCTTAAATGCCTGACTTAAGATATCTCTGTATGATACCCTTTCATCTATTAAGAGCTGCTGGGGGTTATCACGGATAATATGTGAATAATAATTAATCAGATCAGGATTCTTATTCCTTGCCTGTTGGAAGATATTCTCCCCTTCTGCAAACATAAATTTTTCGCGATAGGCCTGGCTTAAATTAAAATAAGCAGATATCAGGCTGGAATCCCTTTGAATCGCATTCTGATAGCTTGCAATTGCCTTATCATAGTTTCTCTGTAAAAAGTAGATGTTTCCAATATTGTTGTATGCCTTTGAGTATTCAGGGTCAATCACGGTTAATCTTTGATAATGTGCAAGGGCCTTATCAAACTCGCCCCTCTTCTTACTGAGAATGGCAAGTGCAAAAAAAGCGCCTTTATTTGTAGGGTCTTTTTTTATCGCCTCAATCAAACCATCATATATATCAGTATTCCAAAAACCCTTTTCAATCTGAATTACTGCATTTAATGTAGATGATTTTTCTGGCGCCAGGAAGAAGCTGTAAAATGAAAAGACAACCTGTGAATATGCAATGAGCAAAATAAAAAGAAAGGTAATGGCCTTTTCTTTTTTGCTTAGATATAACCATAGAAAAAGAATCCATATAAAAATGGCAATTAAGGGATCAAAAAAAAGGAGCGGCAGCAGGATTATTAAAAAGGAGATCGCAGTGATGTATGGTTTTATAAATGGCATATTAAATATCTCCTGAAGGTTGTGCTGCAACAGCGAAAGGTATTTTATAATAGTTACGATAAAGAAAATAAAGACGCTGATAAAAATTGTTATTATCCCTATCAGAAAGAGGTCGCCAATTCGCAGAAAGGCATGCATAAAATCAGAGAGTGAGGTCTTAAATCCGGTAAGATGGCTGCTGATGGCCTTAATCTTATTTTCCTTCCATAATATATGTCCTTTCATATAATAGGATGGATAAAAATCCGGGGAGATGTCTATTGCAATATTCGTAAGGCTCAGCGCTTCAGTAAGCTTTGATTCTTTTAGTAATTGATTTGCCCTTCTCAATAGCGCTGCAGAGATATATTCCATGTTTTGCAGCTCAGACTCCTTCTGAAGGCTCTTTATTTTCTCAAGTGATGTAATTGCATTGCTTAAATCGTTCTTTTTTATAAGTTCCCTTGCGCTCACCCATTCAGCTTCAATCTTTTTAAATTCTGCACCCTTTTCATCTTCGCTGATCTTTATAACCCTGACCTTATCCTGTCTTTGTGCGGTTTCAACTGACGGGATCTGCGGCTTCACCAGAGTTTCAGCAAATGTATAATTACTCCACCAGAAAAGAAGAAGTAACAAAAAAGAAATCTTAATCAATCCAGTTTTCTTCATTAAATTATCCCTTTTTCTTGCTGCCAATTTTATTTTCAGTTCCCTTTAATAATCTTTTTATATTCTCTATATGCTTAAGAAGAAGGAGCGCGGTTACAATTACTGCAAAGGCAATATTTGTATGGTGTGGATTAATGAGAATCACAACAAGCGGTAATAAAGAATAGGAGGTTATTGCTGCCAGCGACGAATACTTCCACAGATAAAACACAGCAAGCCATATAGCCAGTGCAATAGCCCCTGCCAAGGGAAGGATGCCAAAAAGGGCGCCAAAGCTCGTTGCAACCCCCTTCCCCCCTTTAAATCTTAGAAAGACAGGGTAATCGTGTCCTATAATTGCTGCAATACCGCAGGCAGCAGCCAAGCTGTTATCATTAAATATAATCCTTGCCAGTATCACAGGTATCAATCCCTTTATCGTATCGCCTGCAAGGGTCAAAAAAGCCTCTTTTTTGCCCACAGCCCTTAATACATTTGTAAAACCGATGTTGCCACTGCCCTTTGTCCTTATATCAAATCCGGCAAAATATAAGGTAATAATATATCCAAAGGGAACCGCACCAAGCAGGTATGAAAAAATAAGAAATAAAGGATAAATAATGATCATAAAACGTTATTAATTAATAATCTACCTCTCTCCAATACCTTATAAAATATAGTATACCAGAATAAATAGAAAAAAACAGGGCTCCCCATAAGAGAATGCTCCCGCCCACTCTATAATCAAGTATCAGCAGTATAATGGCAAAGGTCAGGATCGCCATCTTAATCTTTCCTGCTGATTCTGCCTGCATTATCCTGCCCGAGGATGAGGCAATTGCCCTGAGGCCTGTTACAGCAATCTCCCTGCTGATTATCAGTATTGCTATCCACCCTGCAGCCTTCTGGTGGTCTACAAGGAGTATCAGGCCTGAGATAGTCAGGAATTTATCTGCTATCGGGTCAAGTAGTTTGCCTAATTTAGTAACCTGCCCTGTCTTGCGTGCAATGTAGCCATCCAGAAAGTCTGTTAAGGCAGCAAAGGCAAAGATAATGGCTGCAATAAGGCTCCTGTTCTGGGTGGGATCAATATAAAGGATAATAAAGACAGGTATTAAAAATATCCTTAATAAGGTTATAAGATTAGGTAGATTCAGTGAATACTCCTTTAGTTCAATCTTTCGGGTGACCTTTTCCATCTATTATGCATCCATACCCATTGATCCGGGTCTTTTTTAATCTCACTCTCAATCATTTTTGTAAAAAGGGCAGTATTTGCTTCAATGTCTGCGTCCTTATTGCCGCTGTTTATAAGTCTTAGCGGCTCTTTAATCTGTATCTTATGGGTATTATCCGTCAGTCTTTTTATGAAACCCATTAATACAGGCGCCCCTGTCCTCATGGCAATTGATGCAGCGCCTGAAGGTGTGTATGCCTTTCTCCCAAAGAAATCAACAAAAACACCGGGCACCTTTGTATCCTGATCTATAAGCATTGTCAGGGACTCATTATTATGAAGGGCCTTGATTATCTCCCTTTTCACATCTTCCGCCCCACGCTGTATCACCCTGACATTGTGAAACGCACGTTGTTTTATCAGCAATTCATTTATCCGTGAATCATAAAGGGGCGCTGCAATAACATTTACCTTATAACCCTTCATGCCAAAGGCTGCGCCCATAAGTTCCCAACTGCCGATATGACCAGTTATGAATATATATCCCTTCTTCTTTTCAAGGGCACGGGTAATATATTCCTCGCCTTCTATCCTTACAATCTTGTTTATATTCTCTTTATTAAATTTTGGCAGATTAATAAGCTCAATGAGCCCCTTCCCGAGATTTGAGAAACAGGCACAGGCGATCCTCCTTATTTCATCCTCATCCTTATCTGGAAAGGCGAACCTGAGATTTCTTAATGTTTTTTGCCTTTCTTTATGCAGAACATAATATACTGCCCTTCCGAGGATCCCGCCGATCCTTACACCAATATTTAATGGTATCAGATATGCAATAAAGACAACAATCTTTAACCCATAATATATTGTACCCCTTACAAGGCGTTTTTTTAGCCGCATTTTTACAATTTTATTTACAGTACCTTTCTATTACCTTCACCCATTTCCCCTGTGCCTTGATTATAAAGTCAATCACCTCTCTTACAGCGCCTTCGCCGCCTGCCTTTTTTGTAATCATATGGGCATATTTTTCTGCCTCGTCAACGGCATTACTCACCACTACTGCCAGACCAACTGATTTTAATATTGGTATATCAATCAGATCATCCCCAACAAAGGCCGCATCCTCATCCTTTAGATTACACTTCTGGAGAAGCTCTTTATATACCGCCTTCTTGTCGCGGGCATTTTGATATATATCAGTAATGCCAAGTTCTCCTGCCCTTATCTCAACAACCTTTGATTGCCTCCCTGTGATTATCGCAACCTTTACCCCTGCATCGTGTAAGAGCCTGATGCCATGGCCATCATGTATATTAAAGGCCTTTGTCTCTGTGCCTGTACTGTCCAATATAATCTTGCCGTCAGTTAAGACCCCATCCACATCAAGGATTAAAAGTTTAATCCTTTTTGCCCTCTCTTTAAGTTTTGTTAAAGATATTTTTTTAAATGCTTCTTATGTTGTTATCTGCTCTTTAATTGAATTCAAACTTTAAAGAGAGGAAAAACACATTACTATCAATTTTTTAGTTAAAATACTAATGATTGCAAGGCATTGTAATATTTGTATTTCA
>CAKKST010000183.1 GCA_919903585.1 Nitrospiria bacterium
GGGTGACAAGGGTGTGTCAGTTATGATTCTTTAATCTTCGCAAAAGCCATTCTGCGAAATAATTCCAAAGCATGGAAGGGTTGTTTGAAAGCATGGGAGCGTTTTGTTTATGCGGTTGGCACTAAACCCAAAAGATTTCAACTAAATGTTCAATTTTTTTAAACTCAGGGTCTCCAGTTACTATAACAGCCTTATGTTCTATAGCAGAGGCAAGGACAAAGCAGTCAGCATACGAAATGCTGTATTGGGCTTTATATTCTGCGGCTTGATGGATCAGGTTATTGGATATTGGCAAAACAGTGAAGTTTAACCTTTCAATATTTGCAAGAACTTCTATTTTCTTCTGGTCGCCAAACTCCCTTTTTGTTGAATAAATGATTTCACCAACATTAATGGCATTGATGTATTTGGCAGAGCCTGCCTTCCTTATATCTTCAAGCAGGCGGATAATCTTTTCATATCCCTTTTCCTTCTGAAACAACTTCAAAAGCGCATGGCTGTCAAAGATAAAAGGCCCTTTTCTCATTATTTAAATTCTCCCTTGCGTTCTTTAAGAAGCCTCTCTGAAAGGGAGGGCTTAGACGGCAAAATACCGCAGGCTGCCCTGACAGGGTCTTCAACCGGAGGGATAAGATAGATAATGCCCTCATACTCCATTATCTGAAGTTCTGAACCCGGTTCTATGTGGTACTTCTTTCTTATATCAGCAGGTATAACGACCTGCCCTTTAGATAAGGTTTTAATGGTTGGCATATGTTTAACCTCCAGAAGTATAGTTATACAATAATTATAAGTGTATAACCTTTATGGGAATCTGTCAACAGGTTTCCATTTCACCATTCAATGACACAGCTTTACTCCTCTTCTTCCTCACCTCCCAATGCCTTTGGTGGATTTACCCTGACACTTTCTTCAATAGAGATAAACTTCTTTATTTTCTCCATTAACTTTTTATCCCATCTTCCTGCTTCAATGGCTTCTTCAAGAGATTTCTTATCAAGCTCTGATAACTCGTCCCACAGTCCGGCATCCTTGATTATTTTATTAAGCTCCTCTCTTTCAGGGGCATCTTTTGAAGGGAATTTAAATTCTTCTTTAAATGTAACCTTTACTGTATGGTCGCTGCCTGCTATTGTCTCAACCCCTTCTTTTTTAGCATAGGCTTTAATGACTTCTTTAAGATTTTCTACTTCATCTTTTGCCTCTTTGCTTCTGTTCCATGCCAATACATATTCGTTTACAAGTTTTACTCCATCTTCTTCAAGATATTGCTCCGCAGAAAGCGCATCTATTTTGGCAATATGTTTCTTTGCAGGGCAATAAGCCCAATAGTCGCACCAGCCGCACAGGTTGGATTCTTTATGTTTAAACTCCTTATCCGCCTCTATGTCATCAATCAGCGCAATTGTCTCTTTTCGTAAAACCTCAATCTGTTCAGATGTCCTTTCAGATGAAAGTTCCATGTCAAACATCAGATAATGCCAGATAAGTTTTACCTCTCTGACATCAGGATACTTTTTCCTGATTCCAATCTCATAAAGGGCTAACTGCCTGTC
>CAKKST010000184.1 GCA_919903585.1 Nitrospiria bacterium
ACAATGAACTTCTGGATAAATGGCAAAAAGGATGCCCTCCTTAAAACATTAAAAGAGGTGGACATCCTGATAATAAATGACGGTGAGGCAAGGGAGCTGGCAGGGGAGGTGAATCTGCTGAAGGCAGCCAAGTGCGTACTCTCTTACGGTCCAAAGGCATTAATTATCAAGAGGGGAGAATACGGCTCTCTCTTTTTTAACAATTCAAATATCTTTGCGGCGCCTGCCTATCCGCTTGAAACAGTCTTTGACCCGACCGGCGCAGGCGACAGCTTTGCAGGTGGATTCATGGGGTATCTGTCAAATACGAGAAATTTCTCTGAACCAGCCATAAGGCAGGCAATAATATTCGGCAGCGTGATGGCATCGTATAATGTAGAGGCATTTAGTCTGGATAGACTTAAGAGCCTTGACTATAAGGACATTGAAGGGAGATACAGGGAATTTAAAAGGCTGACGCATTTTGAGGACTTATAGATCTGGAACTTGTATAGATGAGGAGATTATGATGAGAGTGAAAAATAAAAATATTTTTCTGATTGCAATAATTGCATTACTCTTTCTTGCTGCCTGCGGGCCTTCGCTTGCAGAGCGCAAAAGGATGGCTGATGCAAACTATAAACTCGGCCTGAAATATTACAGCGAGGGGAATATCCAGCTTGCCTATGTGGAATTTCAGAAGGCAATAGAGACATACTCTGAGGACAGGGATTCCTATTATATGCTCGGCATTGTAAACAATAATATGGGAAAGCTTGACGAGGCTGTAAAGATGTATAAAAAGGCGCTTAGCATTGACCCTAATTTTTCTGATGCCCGCACAAATCTTGGTGTTGTATATTCCTCGCAGAAAAAATGGGACGAGGCAATTGAAGAGTTCAAGAAGGCCATTTCAAACCCCAAATATCAATATCCGCAGTCAGCCCATTATAACCTTGGCCTTGTCTACATAAATAAAAATGACCTGCAGAAGGCGTTGAAGGAGTTTGAGACAGCCATAAGGGTACAGCCTAATTTTGAGCCTGCCTACTTTCAGATGGGACAGGTTTATGACAGGATGGGGAAGCGCAGGGAGGCAATAATTAATTATTTGGAGGCAATAAGGATAAATCCGGGTCTGATTGATGCCCACTATTATCTCGGCCTTGCCTACTATAAAGAGGGCTCAAAGAAGTTGGCTGTTGAGGAGTTTAAAAAGGTGATAGAGGCTGCGCCTGAAAGTGAATTTGCCGCCTCTTCAAAGAGATACCTTAATATCTTGAAATAGTATAGTTATAATTTTTATAAATATATTAACAGTCTCAAAATAGAATTGACATAAAACAAAAACATCCCAACGCTGTCATTCCCGCAGGTATTAAGCGGGAATCCATTTTGAAGGCTCTGGATGCCCGATAGAAGCCTTCGGGCATGACAAAATTTGGTTGGTTAGATTTTATAAAAGCTAAAATTATGTTGCTACTATTATGAGACCATTAATAAGTTGAGGCTCTTTATTATGGAGCTATTAGGCGAATACTTAAAAAGAATAAGGGAATCCAGAAATCTCACCATTGATGCTGTTGCAGCAAAGACAAAGATAAGCCTGAGTTATCTCAATGCCATTGAGAAGAGCAGATTTGACGACCTGCCGGGCGATGTGTTTACAAAAGGATTCCTCCGCACCTACGCACGATTCCTTTCTATTGATGAGAAGGATATTATAGAGAGGTATAATCAGTGGGTGAGGGAGTTTAGAGCGCCTGATAAAAAGGCTGAGGAGACAATACCAAAAGAAGAAGAGAAGAAGGGTGATGCTGCAGAAAACAAAAAGATTATACAGATAGCAGGGGCAGCAGCGGTTATCCTTCTTGTTATTCTTGCGGTAATATTTCTCAGGAAAGAAGAGCCGGTTAAAAAGGCGGAAGAAAGAATAGATAGAAAACCAAAGAGCGAAAAGACAGTCATAAAGGAAAAGGAAAATGATAAGATTGTGCAGGGTGAAGCTGGTGTCAGGGATGAACAGGGGCCTTCCACAGATAAGACAGATAAGAAGGATGCAAGCCCCATTCAACAGCAGCAGGTGGCACAGGTAAAAAAAGAGAAAAAGGGCCTCAGCCTTGTGATTAAGGCCATAGAACCGAGTTGGCTGACAGTAACGATTGATAATAAGGATAAAAAGGATATGCTCCTTCAACCTGAGGAAAGGATAATCCTGAAGGCAGAAGAGGGCTTTCTCCTTACCCTCGGCAATGCAGGCGGTGTGGAGATAGAATTTAATGGAAAGAAATTAGAGCCCTTTGGCCCCCCTGGCAGGGTGGTATCAAACATCCTTTTAGCAAAAGAAAAAATAGGGCATAAAAAGACAGCGCCTGCAATAAAAAAACCTGCTGCTCCAAAGGAGGAGGGTAAAGAGGATGGCGCTTTATCGCCTCATCAGGATAGTCAGTAGTTTATTAATATGCCTATCATTGATAAAAAGCTCTCCAGAACACTTAATTTTTTAGGATCACGGATTAGACTAAAGCCTGAAACTGGAATAATCCTCGGTTCAGGATTTGGTGACACAGCCAATCTTGTTAAGGATAAACAGCTCATCCCATATCATAGGATTCCCCATTTTCCTGTTTCTACAGTAAAGGGTCACAAAGGAAATCTGATAATCGGGAAGATTGGAAAAAGAGGCGTAATTATAATGCAGGGAAGGGCGCATTACTATGAAGGCTATTCTATGGCTGAGGTTATATTTCCAATAAGGCTAATGGCAGGTCTTGGCATAAGGAATATGATTGTTACAACCGCAGTGGGCGGGATTAACAAGAGGTTTAGTAAAGGCGATCTGATGATTATAAAGGATCATATTAATTTTATTGGAGAAAATCCGCTAAGGGGTGAAAAAAAAGATCCATTCATTGATATGTCCTCTGCCTATGATAAAAGGTTTCAGGATATTGCTGTAAAGGCAGGGAAAAAGAGCGGGATGAAGATGCATAAGGGCGTACTTGCGGCCCTGCCGGGGCCGAGTTATGAGACGCCTGCTGAGGTAAGGATGCTTGGAAGGCTCGGCGCTGATGCTGTGTGCATGTCAACTGTTCCAGAGGTTATTATGGCAAGGTATTTTAACATAAAGGTTCTCGGTATTGCCTTGATATCAAATAAGGCAGCAGGCTTATCTTCATCTTTATCTTCGGGACCGCTTAAACACTCTGATGTGGTTAAGACAGGCAGGGATAGAATGAAAGGGATTGCAATCCTGTTAAGGGAGATAGTGAAGGGATTATGAATGATAAAAAGGTAAAATCACTCATTGAGAGGGCGCTATCTGCATCTGCCAATGCTGTATGCGATTATTCAAAATTTAAGGTTGGGGCCGCACTCCTGACAAAAGGCGGAAAGATATTTACAGGCTGTAACATAGAGAATAAATCACTTACAATGGTAATCTGCGCAGAGAGGGTGGCGCTATATAAGGCAGTATCAGAGGGGCACAGGAATTTTATTGCTATCGCTGTAGTGGCAGCAGGCAAAAACAGGTTCTGTCCACCCTGCGGTCCCTGCAGGCAATTGCTCTACGAGTTTGCGCCTGATTTGAATGTGATAATGGCTAATAATAAGAAGGATTATATTATTAAGAGGATTGATGATCTGCTTCCCCTTGCCTTTAAAATATAACTCCCTATTTTACAGTCTTTTTCACGGATTTTTCCGCAGCCTTTGCAAGACGAAGCGATTTACTTCTTTCCTTGAGCCTTTTTCCCCTTCTTCTCCGCCTTCTTGCAATTTCCTTGTTTCTTTCCCGCATTGCTTCTCCTTTTCATATTTATGTAACAGGCGGGACGCCTGTCCTACAAAAAAACATAAATTTACCCGTAGGACAGCCGTCCCTGTCTGCCGACAGGCAGGTCGGCTGTCCCTTGTAAGCCAATAACATAGGGCTTTTATAAAAATAGTGTGATATATTTACATTAATTATTGTTATTTTGCAAGGGGAAAATAAATGAGTATGTTAATAATAGCAAATTCAGCAGCAGGTTCTAACAGGGGCGCCAAAATAATTCCTCTTAAGGAATATCATATAAGTATCCATCATAAGGCATTGAAGATTATAATACCCAAATAGGTACAAATAACTTAAATAATACACAGAATACACCATTTGGTATAAAGCAAATATAAATAGTTGTGTATAAAATCTGATAAAAATATATAACTATTGATAAAGTAAAGGATTTTATAAGTATTAGCATGAAAGTATGTTAATGGCATGGTAATTGCATAATATCTGCTTGAATTTGTTATTTATTAAATTTAAGAATGAAAGGGGGTGAGCAGGGATGAAAAAGATATTCGGTCTCGTATTAGCAGGTATGATGTTAGTTGCCTTCACAGGCTTAGGTATTGCAGCACAGCACGAGAAGAAGCCAGCAGCAGCAGCAGAGAAGAAAGAGGCAGCGCCAGCAGAGAAGAAGGAAGAGAAGAAAG
>CAKKST010000185.1 GCA_919903585.1 Nitrospiria bacterium
ATTACGAAATATTTAGGAGGTCAGGACATGCAAACCTTTTTAAAGATTAGCATCTTTGCAGTGATAGCGTTATTGGGGTATACGCTATTTGCCAATGTTGGCATACCTCAGGTAAGGCCTGCGCCGCCTCCGGCAGAGGAGGAGACAATCGGGGCCATGAGCATGGATCAGTATATCGTGCTTGGCAAGAAGATATTTGAAGGGAAGGGGACATGCACCCTTTGTCATAACCCTGTTCTTGGAGGAAGGGCGCCAAATATTATTAATATGCATGCTACCAGCGAGGAAAGGTTAAAAGACCCCCGCTATAAAGGAAAGGCAAAGAGCGGCGAGGAGTATCTTAGGGAATCAATGGTGGAACCATCTACCTTTGTTGTGGCAGGCTTTGGTAAGGCAGGGACAAATGATACGGAGAGTCCAATGCCTCAAATAAGCGGCCCTGCTGTCGGCCTAAAACCAGCAGAGATAAATGCAGTTATTGCATATCTGCAAACAAAGGACGGAGGCAAGGCAACTGTCCCGCTGCCAACAGGCGCGGATGCAGCGCCGGCGCCTGCAGCAGCAGAGGCAGCAGCGCCTGCGCCAGCAAAGACAGCAGAAGAGGCGCTGGGTAAATATGCCTGCGGTGCATGCCACAAGATAGGGGCTTTTGCAGGCGCAGTAGGCCCTGATTTGACAAAGATTGGGTCAAAGGACGAGGTATATCTAAGACGTGCAATACTTGACCCGAATGCTGATGTTGCAAAGGGATTTCCAGCAGGTGTAATGCCGCAGGATTTTGGCAATAAAATGACTGCAAAGGAATTAGAGATGCTGGTTAAATATCTTAAGGCGCAGAAGGGTTAGAAATATAGAGTAGGGGCGAACGGCCGTTCGCCCCTACAAAAAAAATAAAAGGGGAAGATATTATGAAAATAACGAGTCTTTCTTTAGGGGCTTTAGGGGCATTAGTTGTATATATAGCGCTAAGACTTAGCAAAGGGTTTGCGCTTGCAAGCATAGCTGATGTCTATATACTTTTTATGATCGCTGCCCTGCTTATATATGTTCCGGCAGGCGATAAAGGCAAGAAGGGGTCGCTGCTGGTGCTGGGGACACTTATATTTTTTATATTACTGGAACTCGTCAGGCCGCTGATACCCAGAAGCCTTTTGAATGTTTACAACTTCTTTATCCTTGTTACCGTTCTTCTTTACTTTACATCAAAGGAAGAGGGCGCAAGGGATCTGATGGCGCCAATAAAGGCAACACTGGTCGGATCTGAAAACAGGACATTCAGGACTTTGCTCTTTGCAGTGATCCCCCTGTTTGCAGTCTTAATTACCTTCAACATTGTAAGGCCGAGCTTTGATGCTCCTGCGGAGCCCAGGTCAATCCACCCTGCGCCGCCGTCAAGCGTGAATGTTTTTAATAAGAGTTATAATCTTCTTACCCTTAAGAATCCATTAAGGGATGATACTGCAAATTATGCAAAGAATGTAAAAGAGGGCGGAGAGGTCTATTTCAAGAACTGCTTCTACTGCCATGGCGACAAATTAGACGGCAAGGGCCATTTCTATCAGGGCTTTAATCCGCAGCCTCTGCCATTTATGGGCACAGATACTATAGCCCAGCTTTCAGAGTCATTTGTGTTCTGGAGGGTTGCAACAGGAGGCCCGGGACTTCCAAAGGAGGGCGCGCCATGGGTATCTGCAATGCCGATATGGGAGCATTTTCTGACAGAGGAAGAGGTCTGGAAGGTTTCAATGTTTATATATGATTATTCAGGAAACAAACCGAGGACATTTTAATACAAATGAATTTAATAAATTGATATAATTCACCCTCCCCCTTGCCCCCTCCCGTCAAGGGAGGGGGATTTTAAGGTTCCCTCTCCCTAAGGGGAGAGGCCAACAATTTTCCCTCTCCCCTTGTGGGAGAGGGTTAGGGTGAGGGGAAAAGGAAGGTTAAAGGATGAAGGAGAAGATATATATGAGAAGATTCTGGATATTAAAATACCTCCTGATAGTGAGCATTCTTCTTATTGTTTCTAACATCTCTGAGGCAGCAAAAGGAGATAAGGAGGCAGGTAAAAAGATTTATGAAAAGAAGTGCGCCTGGTGCCATGGATGGACTGGCGCAGGCGACGGCCCTGCGGCAGACTTCCTAAATCCAAGGCCGAGGGATTTCACATCAGGCATCTACAAATATAAGACATCCAATCTTGACAATCCCTTTCCTTATGACGATGATATTTATAAGATGATTGCAGAGGGTATGACAGGAACATCAATGCCATTCTGGAAGGATGTATTATCTGATAAGGATATGTGGAACCTTGTTGCATATATAAAATCATTAGCAGGGCTTGAAGGTGAGCCTGCTGCAAAGGTAAATTACGGCAAGCAGGTAAGCTCATCTGCTGACAGCATAAAAAAAGGGAAAGAGCTGTTTATTGACAGATGCTCAGAGTGTCATGGTGACGAGGGCAAAGGCGATGCCATGAAGAAATTAAAGGACGACTGGGTAGGCAACAGGTTGTGGCCGAGAAACCTCACAAAGCCATGGATGTTCAGGGCAGGAAGCGATCCAAAGGATATATATTCCCGTATAAGCACTGGG
>CAKKST010000186.1 GCA_919903585.1 Nitrospiria bacterium
ATCCCTGCCTCTTTTATAGCCATCTGAATTGCCCTTGAAAGCTGTCTGCCTTCAACATCCTGTTTTGTTGGATGGATGCCGTCATTGGTCATGCTAAAACCTGTTATCTCCCCATATATCTTTGCCCCTCTTTTTGCTGCATGCTCAAAAGACTCTAATATTACAATCCCTGCGCCTTCACCAATTGCAAAGCCATCCCTGTTTTTATCAAAGGGCCTGTATGCAGCCTTTGGATCTTCATTCCTGTTTGTAAGCGCTCCTGATGTATTGCAGCAAAGAAGGCCGTAAGGGCTTATCGGCGCTTCACTGCCTCCTGCCAAGATAACATCTGCCTCACCCTCCTGAATTGCCCTGTATGCAGAGCCTATTGAGACAAGGCCGCTTGCGCTGTCTGCAATAATGGTCTGGCTGTAGCCAAGCAGGCCGTAGTAGATACTTATCTGCCCCTGCGGTGCAGCAGGAAACCATGCAGTTGCCTGATAAGGACTTACCTCTTTTAAGCCAGCAGCATATAAATCCCTAAGCTCAACCTCTGCAAATTCCCAGCCTCCAATGACATTGCCTATAAATACACCAACCCTCTCCTTATCCTCTGCATCAAGGTTCAATTTTGCATCTGCAATTGCGAATTCTGATGCCATTAAGGCAAGATGGGAAAATCTATCTATCTTTTTTAACAGCCTCTTTGGTAGGGGCGTTAAATTTAACGCCCCTACCGCAGTATCTAAATTTCCATTTATCTGCCCGGCAATCCTTGAGGGATATCTGCCTGCATCAAACTTTGTTATCTCAGAGACAAAAGAGCCGCCAGAGGAAATATTCTTCCAGTGTTCATCCTTTCCAATCCCTGCAGGGCTGACTATTCCTATTCCTGTTATGACAACATGCTTTTTCATATCTTAAATAAAATTCTTCTCCTCACATAATTGTCTCCCCTCCCTTGATGGGAGGGGATTAAGGGGAGGGTGCAAATCAAGCCTTTAATCACCCCTCACCCTAACCCTCTCCCGCAAGGGGAGAGGGAATATGAGTTAGTTTACCTAAACCTCCTCAACACCACAGCCGAATGTATGCCAGAAAATCCGCTGCTGGTCTTCACAATCACATCCACCTTTCCTTCACGATATTTATTCGGTATATAATCTAAATCACACGCCGGGTCCGGCTCTTCATAATTTATTGTCGGCGGCATACAGTTGCTCTCCATAATCAGGCATGATGCTGCAAGCTCTATGCTGTTTGCAGCAGATAATGGATGGCCTATCATGGACTTGATAGAGCTTATCGGTATCTTATATGCCCTATCTTTAAAAACCCTTTTAAAGGAATTTGTCTCAAACAAATCATTCTGCTCTGTTGAGCTTCCATGGGCATTTATATAACTGACATCATCTATATTAATCTGTGCATTATTCAAGGCAATATCAATGCACCTTGCCTGTGCAATGCCGTCTGATGGCAGGTCTGTCATGTGATATGCATTTGATGTAGAACCTGTGCCACCAATCTCTGTGTAAATCCTTGCACCCCTCTTTTTTGCATGTTCAATATCTTCAAGTATCAGCACACCGCATCCTTCACCGAGGACAAAGCCGTTTCGCCCCCTGTCAAATGGCCTTGATGCACCAGAAGGGTCATGATTCCTCTTTGCAAGGGCATTTATAACATCAAATGCTGCAAGTGCTATTGGCGTAATTGGCGCCTCTGAAGCGCCTGCAATCATCACATCTGTCTCGCCCCTTGCTATGCTTTTATACGCATGGATGATTGAATCAGTGCCTGCTGTGCATCCTGTTGATAAGGCATAGCATCCTCCCATAAGATTATATTCAGCAGCAATCTCATTTGATGGTGTATTAAACACAGAGGCATCATAAAGATATGGGCTGACATACTCAGGATTAATTGGCTCCTTCCCCCACTGTGTTACAACTATAAACTCCTCCTCCATATATTTTGTGCCGCATATTGCATTGGCCATACACACGCCTATACGCTCCCTGTCCTCTGACGCAAAATCAATCCCTGCGTCAGAAACCGCCATCTTCGCGCCTGCCACTGCAAACTGGACATACCTGTCCATGCGTCTTATCTGGTCTTCGCGCAGATTAAATGCTCTTGGATTGAATCCTTTTACCTCTGATGCAACCTGAGAATTGAACTGCGAGACATCAAAGGCAGTAATCCTCTCTACAGCAGACTTGCCATTTACAATCGCATCCCAGAAATTCTTTTTGCCAATACCATTCGGTGAAATAACACCTATGCCAGTTATTACAACCCGTCTTTTCATTATTCAATCCTTTTTGCTTTAAATCTTACATATCCCCCATCAGGACAAACCACTGTATCTAAAGAATCCACATCCTTCATAAATGGATACTTTGCTCCAAAATTGAGTGCAAAGAGCACAGGAAAAAGCGTGTGGTATGCTGCGCCGCAAAAGCCTCCTTCCGGTGTCTTTAATCCTGTTACATCCCATTTGTCGCCTGCCTTATATTCATAAAAGCAGGGCCCTGTCCTCTCCACAACCTCTATTCTCATTTTTTTAGGATTCGCCATAAAAAGTAACCTCCAATTTAAGGGTCAGGGGTCACGATTTTTCCTTGACCCTTACTACTTGATCCTTGACCCTATATTATTCCCACACTGGCTTTGTCTTAAATACCAGTTTGCCGCCGTCAGGGCATGTTGTCCTTACCCATCCCTCCTTGTCCATAAATGGAAACTGGGCGCCGAATGTCCATGCATACATCACAGGAAACAATTGGTGATATGCGCCGCCGCAAAAATGCTCTGGCGGGTGTGTAAAATCCTTAAACTCAAACCTGTCGCCAGCCTTGTAGCAATGATAACATTCAGTAACCTTATCCACCTCACAGATAAACTTTGGAAACTTAATCCTCGGCTCTGTCATAATTCCTCCTTACAGAATGACAGGCGAGACGCCTGTCCTACTATTTAAAAAAACTGTTTCCCCCTCCCCTTGCGGGAGGGGATTAAGGGGAGGGGGAGATTGTATAAACCTCCTCCACCGCCCTACTGTTATAAGGCGTTGGCTGATTAATCCTTTTACCCAATTCAACAATCTCGCCGTTTAAATAATCTATCTCTGTTGCCTTGCCTCGTTTTATGCTCTGTAAAATAGAGCCGTATAAAGGCTCTTTTGACAATTCTTGCATTATATGGCTGAATATCACAGCGCCCTCATCAATCGGCACAGATAGAAGCCCGCGCAGTTTTATTAGCGGCAGATCAGGCAAATCAGAAAGCCTTATCCCTGCCTTGTCAATAACAGCCATGCCTTCTTTAATAAGATTAAAACCGAATCTCGCCTGCTCCATATCAGCAAAGGACTCCTGCATAGTTTTACCAGTGATTGCAGGTATGCAGTTATTGAGATTCAGTAAAAGCTTTGTCCAGTGAACGCCATGGATGTTATCAGATATATGCGTTTTGCTGAATTTATTTAAAACAGATGCGGTCTTATCAACTGCATCATCATTCTTTAAAAAGGCATTGCCAATAATAAAATCACCTTCAAAATTGTGTATAAACTTCCCATGCTCAATATATGTTGCGCCAAACATTACAACAGAGCTTACAATATCCCTTCTGTTAAGATTTTCTGCTGCAAGCACATCCGCCTTAACGCCATTCTGCATTGTTACAATTATTGAACCATTAATCATTGGCGCAATGACCTTGCATGCATCAGGAATATCCTGTGTCTTTACAGCAAAAAAAAGCATATCCGGTCTTTCAGATAATCCTGTATCAGCCTTTATCTTTATATTTTTCTTGCCCCTTACACCATCTATCTGAAGGCCATTTTTATTTATAGCATCAACATTTCCTTTCCTGCCTATTAGGAGGACATCCTCTCCTGCCTCACATAGATAGCCGCCAAGCACACAGCCGATTGCACCAGCGCCCATTATGGCAATCTTCATTTTTGCACCCCTGCAGCAAGATTCAATCCCAGCCTCTCCAGAGTCTCCTCCTTTGGCATCCCTGTTTCCCTCTCCCATCCATGCAAATCATAATATTCATCAAGCGCCTCATTAAACTTTTCTCTGTCTATCTTTAGGTTCTTTGTATACTCATCAAGCCCCTCATTCATTATTAAAGGATTAAAATATCTCTCAGGCAAGGTATCATCTTTTCTTGTAATACCCTCTCTTACAAGGAACATTCTCTCTATTGTTGTTATGCGTTCGCCAACACCAAATACCTCCTCTGGTGTAAGTTCAATCCCTGTGCCGAGCCTTATCAAATCAGAATAGACCTTAAAGTCCCATACACCCGGCAGGCAGTGAAAGAGTATCAGCTTGCACATTCCCATTGCATCAAAGAGTCCGAGATACGACTCCCACCACCAGACAACCCTTCCTTTTCCTTTGTAGCCATGCGGATTCGGGTCAACATGTCCGCCATAGATATCCTCAAGCTGCTCTGCCTTTAACTCAAATGCCTCCCAAGGACACCTGCTCCTTAGATGGTCAGCTCCTCTCGTTGATACTGCCATGCCAAGCGCATAGGCAGTAAGAAACCTCAAATCAACAGGACATGACTGCGGCATATTTTTTATCCATGAAATATATCTTGCAGATTCTTTGCCAAACCTCTTTACACATTCTTTGGCGCCGTCAGCAAGTATATTGCCAAAATCCTTTCTCTCTCCAATCTGCCTTATTAATTCCATAACAATATCTGCCTTGCCCCAATCAAGTTCTATGCCATCAGTGTCAGACTTTGTGATTATCCCGTTTTTATAAAGCTCAATTGACCATGCAATCATATTACCTGTTGAACAGGCATCAAGCCCATATCTGTTTAAAAGGTCATTTATCAATAAAACAGACTCCATCTCTTTGATGCCGCATAAAGGACCGAGATTTCCGATAACACTGTATTCAGGCCCTTCGCCTGATAATCCTTTATTCGGCCCCTCTTTTATCAGATACTTGTGTCTGCATGCTACTGTGCAGGAAAAACATCCGTGTCTGCCGTCATAATATTTTGTCCTTAATGTCTCTGGCGATATATCAATATTCTCTGTAAAGCGGGATGAAAGACCATTGTATGTCCTTCCCATCTCAATATTGTTGTTTATTACATCATAGAGATGGCTTGTGCCGTATTTGCTTAATGCCTCTATGAGAAACTCCTTTTTCACCCTCTCATTTATATTTTTAGTATACTCCTTAAATCCTGCAGGGTCATGGGCGTCAATCTTCTGCGTCCCTTTCACAACAACTGCCTTTAATTTCTTTGAGCCCATAACAGCGCCCATGCCTGTCCTTGCAGCAGCGCCCTTTTTACCGTGCATCACTGATGCGAAGCGGACAAGATTCTCACCTCCCTGTCCAATGCAGAGCATCTGCGCATCACTGCCATATTCCTTTTCTAAGGCATCCCTTGTCTCATGGCTGTCTTTACCCCAAAGATTTCCTGCATCCTTTATAACTACCTTATTATCAGTAACCTCAAGATAAACAGGGGCATCAGCCTTCCCTTTTATCATCAGATAGTCAATA
>CAKKST010000187.1 GCA_919903585.1 Nitrospiria bacterium
TTATCTTTTTACACTCAATCTTTTCTCTCTCTATCTTCTTCCTGTAAGCCTCTACTGCTGCCTTGCCAGTAAGGAGCTTTGCCTTTGCAGTTTCCATATCATCGCATTTTAATCTGGCAATCCAGCCGTCATTATAAGGACTTTTATTTATCAGGCTGGGATCCTCTTCAACCTTTTCATTGACTGCTATAATCTCACCGGCAACAGGCGTGCGCACAGGGCCGACCCACTTGCTGCTTTCAACTGTGGCAATGCTCTTTCCTGCCTCAACATGCTTGCCTGCCCCCTTTACATGGGCATAAAGAAACCTGCCGGCAAGACTCTGGCCAATGTCAGTCATGCCAACCACAAAGGTGTCTCCCTCAAACCTTACCCACACATCATGCTCGCCGTCATAATAAAGGTCTTCAGGGATATCACAGTCATTGATTTTTGCCATAGGACATAATCACTCCCCTTTGCACTTAATGTGCTATTTCTAAGGCCTTTAGTATATCATAAAACTCAGAATACTCATACATTAATAGCAGTAATCTGTTTGGACTTGACAAAGAATCCAAATAGTTATATAGTAGAATCATGAAAACAACAATTGATATTCCAGATGAGGATTTAAAAGAAGCAATTAAGCATACTGGCGCAAAGACAAAACGGGATGCCGTAGTATATGCCCTCAAGGATTTTAATAGAAGGTATAGGCTTGCCAAGCTCGCAAAAATACTTGGCACATTTAAAGACTTCATGACTCAGGAAGATCTCAAAATCATGCGGGAAGACAAAAAGTGGGAAAAGAGAAAGTAGTCCTGATTGATACCTCAAGCTGGGTAGAGGCCCTTCGCTCAATAGGAAGGCCTGATATCCGTCAAAGGGTACAGAACCTCATGATTGATGGCTGTGCCGCATGGTGCGACATGGTTGCTGTAGAGCTATGGAATGGCGCAAGGGGCGCTTATGAAAGACAAAAGCTATCAGAGCTGGAAAAAGAGATTATCTGTCTGGAGACTACACCCGAAGTCTGGCAAACAGCCCGCTTGTTAGCCCAAAGATGCAGAGAGACAGGACACACTGTCCCTTCTGCTGACTTAGTAATTACAGCCTGTGCCCTGGTTAATAATGCTGATATAGAGCATTGCGACAGCCATATAGACCTTATACTGAAAGTCCATAGGGGAGAAAAAAGAAAGGGTTAGTAATAAGGTATAGCTAAAATGTCAAGACCCTATCTGCTTCAAAGGCCATGTCTACTAATGCAGCGCCGCCGATTATTTCTGATACCTCAGGGATTATCTCCTCTTTTTTTATATCGTGAAGTTCAAGGCTGGGATAGCAGACAATAAGTTTAACGCCGTTTTCAACTGCCTGATCAAGAAATACCTTCAGGCTCTGGTTGCTTCCGGGCTTAATAAATACCTTTTCTGCCGCCCCCTTTTTTACAATCGTTGAGCCGTTTATGGTAAATACAATTGTAACATCCATGTCCATTGTTGATGCAGATGTGGCAATATAAAAAGGCGCAGCTGTTCGTTCAGGTGTGCCTGTACCGCTTGTCTGGATTATTAATAATTTTTTCTTTTCTCCCAATTTACTCTCCTAAAACTCAAATGGCCAATCCAGAACGGTTTAAACGGTTTGAACAGTTTAAACGGTTAAAATGAATTGGCCATTTATACAATCTGAGATTATACAAACAGGGTAATATCAGCCTCAGCGGCAAAATCTAAAAATGTAGCAGCGCCGACTGGTTTAGCAACGCCATCTATAAAATCCTCAAACTTAATGCCCATAACATCCATGGTCATCTGGCAGGGCCATAGCTTTACACCGCTTTCAATTGCGCTCTCAATAAGCTGCGGGATTGTTGCTACCTTTGCCTTGCCCATCCAGCTCTTCATCATCATTGTAGCCATTGCTGTCATGCCGGGAAGCGCGCCAATTATATTTGGCATAGGAACAGGCATTGCAGGATTTGCAATCGGTGGAACCTTTAATGAACTCATTGTGCTCTTTTTAATAATATTTAAGCCGTAGAATGTAAAGAATATAGCTGCCTCCATATCCATTGCAACAGCGGTTGTGGCAAGAATCAATGGCGGATAGGCCATGTCAAGCGTCCCCTTTGATGCAATTATTGCAATCCTCTTTTTTTTGTCAGCCATTTTAATCCCCCTTTTAAATTGATTTCACAGATTTTAGAATACGATTACACAGATTAAAACTAATCTTTATCTGCGTAATCTGCCTTTGTAATCTGTGTAATCAAGTATCCTTATTATTAGGATAATTTTTTATGATTTTTTAATAAAGAAGGTATATGTCCCGCCTTCTTCCTTTGTCCCGACAATCGGGTTGCCTGTCCTGTTAGCCCATGCCTCCATATCATTCTTGGAGCCGGGATCTGTAGCAATCATCTCAAGGACCTGCCCAGCCTTCAGCTCCCCAATTGCCTTTTTTGTTTTTAAAACAGGTAATGGGCAGCTTAGGCCCTTACAATCAAGGACCATATCAGACTTAATATCCATCCTTTATCCCCCCTTCTTTAAGAATTTTGGATTTCGGATTGTCCCCTCACCCTAACCCTCTCCCCACTGGGGAGAGGGAAGGGTGAGGGGGAATCCGCAATTTATTATTACCCTTCTGCAAATTTTTCTGCAACTGCCCTGTTAATCACCCTATTTTTTTCAACCACAGACTTGAACTCCATCAGGACATTTACCAGATTTTTATTCTTCAGGAAATAACAGACATTATTCTCTTTTCTTGTGAAGTCAATTATTCCGGTATTTCTGAGTATTGCAAGATGCTGGGACACATTTGCCTGCCTTCTGCCAAGAAATTCGGTAAGATTCTTAACACAGACCTCTCTGCTGGATAGGATGTGGCATAAGATTTCAAGCCTTACAGGATTGGAAAGCACCTTAAAAAGCCTTGCTGCTTCATCGCAAACACCCTTTAACTCTTCATCATTCTGTTGATTGCTCATGCCTCTGAAAAACCTCGCTTAATGATAGTTATTATATTCGAATATATGAATACATCTTACATCTTCAGATACCCCATGTCAAGCCTTTTCTATTTTTATTGATTCTTTATTCTGGAAGCGAGATATCAACCCATGTCATCTTATTTGACGCATCATTTCGCGCAGAAACAATGCCGCCATGGGCCTCAATAATCTCCCGTGATCTTGAAAGATTGAGAAGTGTCTTATCCGTCATACTGCATTCTTCTGAAGGGTCAAAAAACAGGGCTGTGGCTGCTGCCTCAGCCTCATTACCCCATCTGTTTCCGACAGAAATCACATATTTACCTTCCCGCGATTTCAGTTCTATCATCACCTTGCTTTTCTCCGTGGAATATCGTATGGCATTGTTAATGATATTAATCAAAATCCCCCTTATTAGCTCCTTATCTGCTGTAATCCTGTATTGAAACGACCATTCACTTTTAAAATCTATTTCTACCTTCCTTGATTCCAGCTCATAGGACAGCATGGAGATAATCCCGTGGAGCATCCTGTATACATCAAAAATTGTCTTCTTCAGGATAAATCCTGCTGCCAGTTTCTCCGGTATTATAAAATTAAACCGGCTGCCCTTCGCAGATTCACTCTCTACCCATATCCTGCCCCTGTGCAATTCAATATACTTTTTGGCAATGGCAAGGCCAAGTCCAGTGCCCTGATACTCCTTTGTATATGAACTGTCTGCCTGCTCAAAGACATCAAATATCCGATTCTGATCCTCCTTTTTTATGCCTATACCGCTATCCTCCACAGAAACATAAATGTACCCTGACTCTTCCTTTTCTTCTGCACCACCAAAAGAAGCTGCCTCTGATCTGCCCTCAGAAGGAAGGATATGCCTTGCCTTAACATTAATCCTCCCGCCCATTGGTGTAAATTTAACTGCATTGCTTAAAAGATTGTCCACAACACCCATCACCTTGGCAAAATCTGCTGTGATCTGGGGCATGTTATTTTCGTATTCTGTTGTTATCTTTATCTCTTTTTTGGCGGCAATGGGCAGGATATTCTCCACAGCCTCATTCAGCAGATCTGTTATAAAAAAGTCGTTTGCAGCAACAGGCATCCTGCCTGCCTCTATCTTTGAGAAGTCAAGGATATTGTTTATAAGCTGAAGGAGGTGTTTGCTTCTGTTTAAAACGCTATCCACATATTTTTTCTGTTTTTCAGTGAGCGGGCCAAAGTCTTTGCCCTGAAGAAGCTCGGTAAAGCCGATTATAGCGCTGAGGGGCGTCCTCAGTTCATGGCTTATATTGGCTATAAAAAGCGATTTAAGCCTTGCGATCTCCTTTGTCTTCTCGTGCTCTTTTTTAAGCTCCAGATAGGTCCGCGTCAGTTCCTCAGTTCTCTCTCTCACCTTCTCTTCTAATTCGTTCTTATATGTCTGGAGCGTGGTATAGCTCATGGAGTTAGACAGCACAACAGCCGCCTCCATCCTGAACATAGAAAGGAGATTCAGATCTGAAATGGTAATGGCCATGAGATTCCTCTTCCTCCCCAACGTGATGCATCCCAGAAGCCTGTCATAAAATACAATTGGGATGCATATCTTTGCCTCAAGGCCGTCAAGGTATTTCATAGCCCTATCTTTAATATCAGAATATTTAGGATCAATCCCAATCTGTTCCACCTCTACCACATCACCACACCTTCTAAGCCATTCTAATAAAATGGGATCAGGGAGATAATTTTTATTTTTATCAATGCCGTCGCTAATGCCCTTAACCAGCAGGCAGCTCTTACAATCCTCGTCAAAGAGAATAATCTTTATATTATTAGTATAAAAGACATCCGAGAGGGTATTAATGATCTTATCTGCAAGCTCCTCTACACCTTTTATTTGCGATATA
>CAKKST010000188.1 GCA_919903585.1 Nitrospiria bacterium
GCCGGGAATGATGTGCCATAGATGCGCTGAAGCATCTTATTCTTCTCGCTGCCGCGCCAGTAGGCGCCTGCAGTTGATAACAGCTTAAATGCCTTTATCCTGCCGGTAGAAGGGATATGCGGGCCCCTGCAAAGGTCTACAAAATCACCCTGCCTGTAGATGGAGATTGTCTCATCATTCAATTCATTTATAAGTTCAATCTTATAATCCTCGCCCAGCTTCTGGAATAGTTTAATTGCATCTTCCTTTGTTATCTCCTCCCGCACAAAGGGCGAATCCCTTTTTATTATCTCCTGCATACTCTTTTCTATCTTTTCCAAATCCTCAGGGATAAATGGCCTGTTTACATCAAAGTCATAGTAAAAGCCTTCTTCAATAGCAGGGCCAATAGCAAGCCTTGCATCAGGAAAAAGCCCCTTTACAGCCTCTGCCATGATATGGGAGGCGCTGTGGCGGTATATCTCAATACCCTCTTTTGTTGTATAATCCAGCCGGGCAGCCTCTTTTTTTTCTTCTTTAGCTATTGCAGTCATATATAGACCTATAAAAAATGAAAAGGCATCCTATTGATGCCTTTTCTTTGAAAACGGCCTCAATTATGAGTAAAATGCCTAATCGTTAGACGCTCCTTTAAGGATTTATGGTAGGCACGGGCGGTCTTGAACCGCCGACCTCTTCCGTGTCAAGGAAGCGCTCTCCCCCTGAGCTACGCGCCTACTTTTCAAACCTTTGGCATTGATATTTTATGGAAAAGCCCTGTTATTGTCAAGGAGAAAAGATATAACCATATGTGTTGTTATCCGTTGCAAAACCCAGATTTAATACTTATCTGTATATCCTTGTGCCTGCCTTTCCATCCATAGCCTTGCCCAAAAGCTCAGGGCTTGTTATTAAAACCTCCCTGCCTCCTGCCTCAAGGAACTCTATTGCAGCCTCTATCTTCGGCCCCATGCTTCCGGGTGCAAACTCCCCTTCGTTCAGATACCTCCTGTATGTCGCCGCTGTCCCCCCTGCGGATTAATGTATTGCCGCCGATTGATATAATTGCAAGCCTCTCCTGCATGATTATCTCCAAAAGGTTTTGCCCATGAACTTCTCTATTGCATCCTTTAAATCAGGCCTTCCCGTTTCCTTCACCTCATATTTTACCCGCACAGTCGGCCTTTTTATTTTGATTATGCCCCTTAAATCAACAGGTGTTGCTATTACTACTACATCGCATGGTGTGTTATTTACTGTCTCTTCAAGGTCATTTATCTGTTCAGGCGCATAGCCAACAGCAGGGATGAGGTTCTTAACCATTGGATAATGGTCAAGGGCATCCTTTATTAAACCCACTGCATGGGGTTTTGGGTCTACTATTTTGCCTGCGCCATATTGCCGGGCTGCAATGGTTCCAGCTCCATATAACATGCCGCCGTGTGTGAGGGTAGGGCCGTCCTCAATTACAAGAACCTTTTTGCCCTTTATGGCATTGCCATCGTCAATTGTAATATGCGATGCCGAGCGGATGACTGTTGCATCAGGATTGACATCCTTTATATTCTTTAGCACAATCTGAATGTCTTCATTTCCTGCTGTATCCACTTTATTGATAACCAAACAGTGCGCCCTTCTGAAATTAACCTCGCCCGGATAATATAAAAGTTCATGCCCGGGCCTGTGCGGATCCAGCACAACAATCTCAAGGACAGGCGTAATAAAAGGAAGATCATTATTGCCGCCATCCCAGACAATAATATCCGCCTTTTTTTCTGCCTCCCGCAATACATCATTGTAATCAACCCCTGCATAGACTGTAATCCCTGCCTCTATCAATGGCTCAAACTCTTCCCTCTCTTCAATGGTGCACTCCTTCAGGTCATCGAGTGATGTAAATCTCTGAGCCCTCTGGCTTATAAGGTCTCTGTACGGCATGGGATGGCGGATTACAACAGCCTTTAGATCCATTTTCTTAAGTATTGCGCAAACCCTTCTTGTAACACCGCTCTTGCCGCACCCTGTCCTCACAGCACAAACAGAGATGACAGGTTTAGAGGATTTTAGCATTGTTGCCTCTGCGCCAAGAAGGGAAAAGCCTGCGCCGAGGCTGTTTATCAGTGATGCCCTGTGCATTACATATTCGTGTGAAACATCGCTGTAGGCAAAGACGACCTCATCCACCTCCCATTTTTTAATGAGATTTGATAATTCTTCTTCAGGATAGATCGGTATCCCTTTTGGATAAAATGGGCCCGCAAGTTCGCGGGGATAGACCCTGTTATGGATGAATGGTATCTGGGCTGCTGTGAAGGCAGCAACATCATAATCAGGATTATCTCTAAAACAGAGATTAAAATTATGAAAGTCCCTGCCGGCAGCGCCCATTATGATAATTTTCTTTTTCACACCTCAATAATACCACTTCAATACCCTTTCGTAAACATTTTTGCCTATAAAAACCTTGACAATGGCGGGCTGGCTGATTAATATTAGCAAAAATGAAGAAAGACATAAATAAAAGGATCAAAGAGGCTGCAAAGGGGATCCGCAGGCGCGTGCTTGAACATACAATAAATAACAATGGAGGCTATCTTAGCCAGGCCTGCTCCTCTTCAGAGATACTTGCAGCGCTATATTTAAGAATCATGAACCTCGGCCCTGTTGAGGCGCCAATAATGCCGCCTCCATTTACAGCCGTTCCGGGGCCTGATAATCCCAATTACACCACAGGGGCAATGTTCAACGGCCCCAAGGCCCCGCACCTTGACCGTTTTTTTCTCTCTCCATCACAATATTCTCTTGTCCTTTACGCAGCGCTTATAGAGACAGGCAGGATGCACGAAAAGGGCCTTGAGCAGTTTAATAGGGACGGAAGCAGAGTTGAGATGATTGGTGCAGAACACTCTCCGGGTATGGAGATCATGACAGGTTCTCTTGGACACGGACTGAGTCAGGCAGGGGGCATTGCAATGGCCCGAAGGCTTAAACGCGAAACAGGCAGGGTCTGGGTATTCATGTCAGATGGTGAATTTCAGATCGGCCAGACATGGGAGGCAATGCAGACACTATCATTTTATAAACTGGATAATATCGGGATATATGTGGATGTTAACGGCTATCAGTGCGACGGCAAGATGAGCAAGGTAATGAATATAGAGCCTTTGAAAAAGAGGCTTGAGTCCTTTGGAGCTAAGGTATTTGATGTAGACGGCCATGATATAGATGCGCTTATTGCACCAGCAAAATTAAAGCCTGCAGGAAGACCGCTGGTGGTGCTTGCATACACCACCCCCTACAGGGGGATTAAGATTTTAAAAGAAAAAACACCGAAGTTTCATTATATACGATTTAAGGATGAAGACGAAAGGAGACGATACGAAGCAGTTTTAGCGGACTTCTAAATTGGCTGTTTCTAAGATAGCTTTACACGGACTGTTATTCCGAACGAAGCGAGATAATCCCCCTTTCCTCCCCCTTTAGTAAAGGGGGAAAGAGGGGGATTTGAGATTGCTTCGGGACTTCGCCCCTCGTAATGACAGCGTTAAAAATCGCTAAGGACAGAACACTGGACATCAAAAATATGGAAATACTATCAAAGGTTCATGCAAAAAACTTAGTCAAGTGGGCAAAGGATAAGCCTGAGGCGCTTGTGCTCTCTGCTGACCTGACAAGCTCCACAGAGATTGACTTATTCCGTGATGCCTATCCTGACAGGTTCATCTCCTTTGGCGTTGCAGAGCAGAACATGATGAGCTTTGCAGGCGGGCTTGCGCGGGAAGGTTTCATCCCCTTTGTCCATACCTTTGCAGTATTCATCTACAGGCGCGCCTATGACCAGATTGCCATGTGCATTGCCTATCCAAATCTCCCTGTGAGGATGTTTGGATTCCTGCCGGGGGTTACAACACCGGGAGGCGCAACACATCAGGCAATTGAGGATACATCTATAATGCGCTCCCTGCCGAATATGACCATTCTTGAGTGTGGAGATGCAACAGATGTGGAATCTGTGCTTGATGCTGCGAATGCCATAAACGGGCCGGTATATATAAGGATGCTGAGGGGAGAGATACCGAGGCTCTTTGATAAATCAGAGCCAATGATTCTCGGAAAGGCACGGATACTTAGCAGAGGGAATGACATAACCATCCTTTCAAGCGGCATCTGCACAGAGGAGGCAATGCGGGCAGTAGAGGCATTAAAAAAGCATGGTGTTTCTATTACGCATCTTCATATATCCACACTAAAGCCCTTTAATGACACTGCTGTGCTTGAGGCGCTGTCTGCAAATAAGTATGGCGTAATCACAATGGAGAATCACTCTATTATTGGCGGCCTCGGCACTGTTGCTGCTGAAGAGATGGCAGAGGCAGGCATACCAAATAAACTCCTGCGTATCGGCATAAAAGACACCTATCTCCATGGCGCAGGCCGCGAATATCTGATGAGGGAGTATGGGTTTGATGCTATGGCTTTGATCAGGGAGATTGAAAAGATAGTAGATACCAGTTTTGATATTACAGAGGATGATTTAAGAAGGGTGCGATTTGAACCGATTAATAGTGATGCCAAGGCAGAGGCCCTGTAATGCTTAAAGAGAGATTCTCTGTTATCTACAGCATAAGCGGCAGCAGAGGCGAGGCCTCTAAAAAGGCAAAGGATATCTGCATAGAACAGACTGTTGAGTTTCCAGAAGAACTTATCACTGACAGCCTCATCCGCAATCATATCTTTGGCAGGGTAGAATCATTTCATAAAAAAGATAAAAATACTTACACAGCAAGAATAAGTTATAATGTTGAGGTCTCGGGGTTTGAGCTTGTCCAGTTTTTAAATTTAATCTTTGGCAATATAAGCATCAAGCCCGGCATCAGGCTTGAAGGTCTTGAACTGCCTCCAAGCCTGTTAAAGATTTTTAAAGGCCCAAGGTTTGGAAGGTCAGGCTTAAGAAGATTATTGGGCATCAAAAAGCGGCCACTCCTCTGCACAGCAGTCAAACCGCTCGGCTTGGATTCCAAAAGGCTTGCTGACCTTGCCTACCAATTTGCCCTCGGCGGCATAGACATTATTAAGGATGATCATGGCATAACCAATCAGTGCTTTTCGCCTTTTGAAGAACGTGTCCGCCTTTGTGCAAAGGCAGTACAAAAGGCAAATGAAAAGACTGGAAAGAGCTGTATCTATGCCGCAAGCATCAATGCGCCGGCAGATGAGATAATGGAGAGGGCAAGGCTGGCAAAAGGATACGGCGCCGGCGGATTATTGATCTCGCCCGGACTTGTTGGGTTTGATACAATGCGAAGGATAGCGGATGATGATTCCATTAGCCTTCCTATCATTTGCCACCCCGGCTTGCTTGGAACCTATGTGATTAGTGAAAGGAATGGTATATCCCACTATGCGCTCTTTGGCCAGATTGCCCGTCTGTCAGGCGCTGACGCAATGATATTTCCGAATTATGGGGGACGATTCTCATTTACAAAAGAGGAGTGCCTCAGCATTGCAAAGGGGGCTGCTGTAAGGATGGGCAAGATCAAGCCTATATTCCCATGCCCCGGAGGCGGTATGAGCTTAAGCAGGGTGGAAGAGATGCTCAGCCTTTACGGCAGGGAAGTAATTTTTTTAATCGGCGGCGGCCTCTTCACCCACGG
>CAKKST010000189.1 GCA_919903585.1 Nitrospiria bacterium
AAGAGGTTATTATAAAAAAGGGTGTGCCTGTTCGTGTAACATTAAAGGCTGGAAGACATTCAGGATGTTTAAGGGACTTTGTTTTGCCATCATTTAATATCAATAAAATAATTCCAATAGAGGGCAGCACATATTTTGATTTTACACCAAAGAAGAACGGAGAGATACCATTCAGATGTTCTATGGACATGTATCACGGAAAGTTTGTTGTGGTTGATGAGGTTTCGGAAGCGCCTGTTAAGAATGTCCCCAGCCCCTCTCCTCTCCCATCAGGGGAGAGGGCAAAGGTGAGGGGTGATGCATCAGAGATGTTACTGATTCCTTCAGGTGAGTTTACGATGGGAAGCAGCGATAATGAGATAGTGGATATTATAAATAAGTTTGGCGGAAAGGCAAAGCCTGTGTGGTATAAAAATGAGACACCCAAAAAAAAGGTCTTTGTAAAGGATTTTTATATTGACAGATATGAGGTGGCAAATGTCCAATACAGGAGGTTTAAAAAGGATCACATTATCCCATTTGGCAGGGAAAATCACCCTGCTGTGAATGCCAACTGGGAAGAGGCAAATGCCTATTGCAAATGGCTCGGCAAGAGGCTTCCAAGCGAGGAGGAGTGGGAGAAGGCAGCGAGGGGTACTGACGGGAGGCAATTTCCATGGGGTAAGGATTTTGATAAGGCAAAGGCAAACACACAGGCATCAGGACTCGGCGGTGAGGTGCGGGTAGGAATCTATAAAGAGGAGACAACAGCCGCCCTGTTTCCCGGCGGCACAGTCCCTGTGGGAAGCCTTGAGACAGGGAAGAGTCCGTATGGTGTATATGACATGTCAGGCAATGTCTGGGAGTGGACAGATGCATGGTATGATAAAGAAAAGAGATTAAGGATATTAAAGGGCGGTTCATGGATTGCGCCGCCGATAAGCGCCCGGAGCGCTGTGCGGCTTGCAGACAGTCCATTTGTGATGTCAAATGATTATGGGTTCAGGTGTGCAGCAGATAAATCATGAAGAAAATAATAATTAGCGGGATAATATTTTTAATTATAGCAACAGGTGGTATTATATTCCTGACCTTTAGCCTCGGCGCAACCTCTGCCTCCGGCGATATCTCGTCTGTAGGCAGGATGATGCTGTTTAGATACGGCATTGTAAAAAGTATTACTCCAAAGGATGAGAGATTTATTTTTGAATATAATTGTTCTAAGAGATGCCACAGCAGGGATGTTATTGACAGGGCAAATCATACACCATTTGAATGGGCAGCAGTAGTGGACAGGATGAGGAATGTTAATAATGTTGAACTTAAGGACAGGGAGGCAGCAGTAATAATACGGCATCTACAGACTACAAGGCTTCCTATTGCATCTTCCCTTTCATCAGATATTGTCCATAAGATGTTCAAGCAGTTGTGGAAGAGCGATTTTGGCGAGGGCGATGTATATATAGATGTGGTATATTCTACACCTGAATATTTTAAGGCAACCGGCGCACTTACGCATCTTGAGAGATTTCAGGCAGATGAATACCTTGTCTTCTTGATAAACCTGACTGTTCATACAGGAAAACTGGCGCCATATAGGATGGATGAGCTTGCTGTGCTCATGGATGACAAGGGTAGGGAGATAAAGCCTGTTGAAGGATGGGAGATAATATTTGAAACAGGCGATAATCATCATAGAGAGGGTATTATTAGATTTCCAAAGAAGGATTCATCAGGCAAGCCTGTTATTGATAAAGATACAAAATCATTTGAGCTTATTATAAAAGATGTGGCAAGAATTAAGCAGAGGGTGTTTCGCTGGGAGCTGCCGATTAAATATCCAGAAGGGGTGTAATAAGGGGGATAGGGTCAAGGGGGCAGGGTTCAGGGTGAGAGAATTAAATTCAAGATTGTCATTCCTGCGAAAGCAGGAATCCAGCATGTGTTTTTAAATTTTCAAAATGGAGGAAATTGGATGACAAAGGGATTCATAAGGTTATTCATTTTTATAATAATAACAACCCTCCTTTTTGCCTGTACAAAGAAAAAGGAAGATGAGTCGGGACTGCCTGGGCCGAACAAAGGGAATCCGGCGCCATCATTTACTTTAAAGGATATAAATGATAATGATGTGAGCCTGAGCAGCTATAAGGGAAAGGTCATTATAGTGAACTTCTGGGCTACATGGTGCAAGCCTTGTCAGGAGGAGATGGATGACCTTGAGTCTGCATATAAGAAGAATAATGATAACGGCCTTGTTATCCTTGGGGTGGATGTTAGGGAGGAGAAGAAGGATGTATTGGAAT
>CAKKST010000190.1 GCA_919903585.1 Nitrospiria bacterium
TGCGGGTTTGTGAAGGATGATGGCAAATGGCCAAGGGCTAAAGGCGAAGTGTTATTGTTTGCAATAATGCTGATTATTTCATTGAGAGCGATATTATTAGTTAGAAAATATTTGTTAGATATAGTTTGTTGACAATATGTGTGCATATTGTTACAATGTAATACATGAGGGTATTAATGGATGCCGACTGGCTTATCAAGCTGGCTAAATCTAAGCTTAAGGAGCTTGTTTGCAGAAATTTTACCGTCATTATTTCACAGGCAGTAAAAGAAGAAGTAATAGATAACGCCCATGGGCATCCTGATGCAGTTATAATAAGAGAAAATTTAGAAAGGAAATTATTGGCTTTAAGCAAAGTAAAATCTTTATCTAAAAAAGGAGAAGACTCAATCTTTGCAATATATAAACTTGGCAAATTTGATGCTATTTGCAGTGATGATAAAAGATTTATAAATAGGCTGAGGTTTTTTGATATTCCTTATATAACCCCTGCTGTCTTTATTGCTATTTTATTAAAAAAGGGTAAATTAACGATAAAAGAGGCGTATAAAAGGCTTGACTCGTTGTCGCCATTTATAAGCGATGATGAATATAATGCCATTAAGTTATTATTAGAGACCCGGAGGCTACGATGAAGACGAAATCCTTAAGAATACCTGAAGATATTATGCATGCTATAGAGCTTGTTGAGAGGGAGGAGAAAATAGAGGAATCTACTGCAATAAGAAAGCTTATAAGAATAGGTTTTGAGACTTATATTGGCAGTCTTTATAAACATGGAAATATTACTTTAAGAGAGGCTGCCAGACTTATGAATGTCAGCCAGACAGAGGCTATGGATATTTTTCTGGATGCAGGGATTAAGGGGAATCTTGATGCCTCTGATGTTTTGGTTTCACTTGAAAGATTTGCCTTAAAATAGAGTGTGTAAAACCTTCTGCTCAGAGCAAACCTGTCGAAAGGCAGGGACGCAGAGCAACGAAGCTGTAGGAGAAAGAGAGTTCAGCGTTTAGAGTTCGGAGTTTAAGAAAATAAAAGATTTTAATAACGCCGAACACATAACACTGAACAAATCTTTATCCAATGATAGTCGAGCCGCCAGAGGATTGGTTCCCTGATGTAGATGCCTACATGATCGAGCTGCCTGCCGGCGCGATCCCCCTCGCCAGCAATTGATTCCCGCGTAAATTCTTGCATAGTCTCATGGGCAGGAGTTGTCTATCAAGATATTTTCAGGATCCTGTCTTTTAATTGTATTGAAATCAGCATAAAAAAGTGATAGAATTTTAATTGCCATGGAATTCCCCTGTTTTGATTATGCAAAGAAAGCGTACACAATAGAGGAGGCGATAACCTTTGAGGCTGCGGTGGAGAGGATTGTTGAGGAGACCCTGAAGACCCTTGTCCTTTTTCTTGAGGAGTACGGCTTTCATATTGTTGATAACCAGCTTTACAGGCACGGCAAGAGCCGGGCGCAGATAATGGATCCGGATTATAAGTCAGAATATGATTTGCGCATAGAGCCGGACAACGGGATGGAGAACTGGAATTATTACTGGGGCATACCTGTGTGGTGGGAGGGAAGGCCGTGGCAGAGCCTTGACTGGATAAGGCAGGATCTGATGGATACAATGAAGCGCTGGGTTCAGTATATGAACTTTGACGAGATAGAGGAGAAGGAGTTTTGACATTATCAGTAATACCTCTGGGCGGGCTGGGCGAGATCGGCCTGAACATGATGGTGTTTGAGTACGGGGATGATATAATTATTGTTGACGCAG
>CAKKST010000191.1:0-3290 GCA_919903585.1 Nitrospiria bacterium
CCTCACGCAGAACCACACCGAGAAGTCCCTTTCCCTGCGGCAATCGTTTTACAGGAAATTCCTCTGGAGGGACATTGGTCTTAAAATACTGTATCTCCCCTGTTTCCGGATGAAAGCTTACGAGCGCTGATAGCTCTGCCTTCACAAGGGATGCTGCGTGAGAGGCCAATTTTTCAAGCAGGGGTTCAAGGGCAAGGTCAGAGGTTATAGCCGCAACTGCCTCTTGGAGGATAGCCATCTGATGAGTCTTTCTCTGTTCTCCTTCATATAATCGTTCCTGTTCTTCCAGACCACTTTTAAGACTTACAGTCATTTTATTGAATGCGCTGGCGAGGTCGCCTATCTCATCTTTTGAATTTACATCTATATTTATTTTCAGATCCCCAGAGGCTACACGTTGTGCAGAAGAGGTCATTTCCCTTAATGGCGGCACCACTGAGATGAAGAATGCCACAAACAGATATGTAACTGATAGCAGGGCAGTTGCTGCAACAGCCCATGCGAGGTTTCTTTTTTTAGAAAATTTATTTATCCTTGCCTCAAGCAATCTATCAAGTTCCGGCGCTGCTGCATCGTAGGTTTTAAAGACCGTGTCAATGGTGTTTGTGGCGAGCTGGAAATATTTTTTGGCATTAAGCTCAATGCGATTTGCCTTGATAAATTCTTTATTAAGTATCCTTAAGAATTCATTTATGGCATCGGCACTATCATTGGCATCTTTTTTTAGTTTAGATTTAAGCTCCGGAGCTTCGCGAAAAATAGAATCAAAGTTTCTGCTGTTTGCATCAGCAGCCGATTTTATCAGGCCGGACAGCATAATAAGCCTCATCCTTTCATCGCTAACAATCCTCTTTTTTGCTGCAATGCCTGAGCCTATTGCCCTTGCCTGGCCAAGATTTTCACTCAGGACAGGCAGTTTATATACAACTGCATCCACCAGATAATAACTGTCAGGATGCGGGTCAAATCTCAGGTTTGATGTTTCACCCACATGGGATATGAGGGATAGCATATCTTCAATCAATAGGGTATGCGACTTAAAACTTTCTTCCGGGCTAAGGCTTAGCGCCCTCTTTTTTAGAACAGTCCATTTAGCCTTTACTGTCTGCCACCCTTCAGTGGTTTTTAAGACAGGACCATATATCTTGTCAGTGGCATCAATCGTCTGCATGTCATGGTCAAGATGGGTTTGTATGCCCAATTGCTCATCCTTAAAAGACGCATCACCGCTTAACAGGGCGGTTGTTACTCCTCTGTGCCTCTGGTACTCCTCCATAATATCCACAAGGAGCATGTTATAAGTAACACCCATCCGCTCCTTTTTGGCAAACTCAATCCCAGCGCTGATTTCTGATGCAAGAAGATACAATGTTACTGCAAGGGGCAAAAGGACAATAATGCCTATTAAAGTGAATTTCTGGCCATATTTGAGATTGTTGAGGAGGCCTATTATTGGTTTGAAGAGTATTTTCATAAGCTGTTAATATTTTACCATATCTTTGCCGATTAGGGGAGATAATTGCCCTGCCAAGCGTATGAATTATCTGGTAGAGGTGTGATTAAAAAATTTTATCAGAAGTCACATCCATCTGGAAGTGGCGGCGTTTTAGCTAAATCAGCAGCAAACTGCTTGCTGAGAGGAGCTTTCTTAAATCCGCTTTTGACCGAGCCTTTGAAAGCAGCGCCGCCATAGCCTCCCGGATGCATGTGCGCCCTAACCCATACAATAGCATCAGTATCTATTTTAACCGGTCCACCTGAACGGATAAAGGGCTGTTCATCTGCATGGCTGTGGGCAAGGATTCGGCGGTATATGAGCTTGCCATCCTCGCTGAGCACCTCCCACCAGTCCGCATATTGGCTGCATCCCTTATCAGGGCTTTCTATCTCAACAGAAAAAGAATAAGAATTAGCAATGCCCCTCACCTTTACTAAAACCACATTTGCCACAGGCAGTGTATCTGACGCCTCGGCTTTATTAACATTAATCTTTAAGCTGCTCAGTGTATAACACAGGCTAACTATGAAAATAATTAATAGAAATTGCTGCCGCATAATATTCCTCTCTAATCCTCACCCTTTAATGCGGGCGATATAGTAATGGGTTCAGAGGCTGGGATAGCCTCACCTTTGAGAAATCCGGATACAGTCTTCCATGCAATAAAGATCAGACCGATAGAAAGAAAGAGCAGGGCAAGGTCAAATATAATTAATAGCTGGTTCCTTGCAGGTATATACTTTGTTATCAAAAGATAAATTAGCGAGCCTGTTGTGGTTACTATCATGAATGCTGCGGGTATGATGGCAAAGTATGCCTTTGTCTTTCTCTTTAGCAGCCACACACTCACTGTAAGGAGTGTTAGGGCAGCGAGTAACTGATTTGCAGCGCCGAATATCGGCCATAGGGTTAAGAATGTCTGCTTATAGGCAAAGATAAACATCAGCGCCACTGAAAGCCCCGCATTAAAGTAATGGGATTTCATAAATGCAGGCGGGTTTTTAAAGAGCACATCCCAGAGCTCTTCAAAGAGGTATCTGTTTAACCTTACAGTAGTATCCAGTGTGGTGGCAAGGAATCCCTCCAATAATATAATGCCAAATAGCGCCCCAAAATACACAGGCAGTCCCATTGCATTGTTTATAAGGCCGCCCATCCCAAGTGCAAAGGCGAGTATGGGGTTTGACCCTGCCAGCGGGTCCTGCGGGAATACAATAGATGAATACCTGGAAAAATCCAGGCCCGATGAAACCGTGATTATCACTGTTACAGCAAGCAGCCCCTCTAATAGCATGGCGCCGTAGCCTATTTTTCTTGCATCTGTTTCTTTGCTAATTTGTTTGGATGTTGTCCCGCTTGCTATAACACTATGGAACCCTGATATGGCGCCGCACGCAATGGTGATAAACAGCATCGGCCAGATATAGCCGAGCTTTGCGCCGACTTCCGCGATATTTATAGCAGGGTATGTTACTGCTGAACCTTTAAGGCCTGTTATCACAATGGATATAATCAGCGCTGCAAGGCCGCCATACAAAATAAAGGAATTTATAAAATCTCTCGGCTGGAGTATCAGCCAGACAGCAGCACCTGATGCAAGGAATACATAGGCAGTGAGAAGGAGCATCCATATCCTGGGACTTAGCTGCATGGGATAATATATTCCAATCCATACAGAAAATATGCACACCACAATACTAAGGATACTTGCATTTAATACACTTAGACCTTTTCTGTATAACAGCAGCCCCATAATAGGCGCAAAGAGTGTGATTACAATTACAGAGGTAGA
>CAKKST010000191.1:3390-7327 GCA_919903585.1 Nitrospiria bacterium
GGATAAAATCCATATATCAGCGCCAATGTTGGCCCAATGATAGGCCCTCCGCCTGCAATGGATGCAAAGTGATGGGAGAAGACAACACCTGTCTTGCCAGGGATGTAGTCTTTGAGGTCGCATCTAGATGAGGCAGGTGTCGGGTTTTTGTCATCAATCCCAAATGTCCTGCTCAGAAAGCCGGAATATTTTTTATAAGAAAAATAAAAGACTGCAATGGTTAATATCAGGCATAAGAGTATATTCATTGCCTACCTCGTAAATCAATAATGCTTCATTATCTAAAAGATAAGAAGAAATGTCAATATTTTCTCTTTTTTTTGCCCCATGTCTTGACATTATCTACTCCTTAAGTATATCCTGTTAGTAAAAGGATGAATACTGTGGCGGAAGATTTTTTATCAGATTTAAAAAGACTCTCTTATAACCTCTGGTGGGTGTGGAACAGGGATGCGAGGAGGCTGTTTAAGTCCATTCGTCTTCCCTTATGGAGGGAGTGCAGGGGTAATCCTGTCCCTTTTGCAAAAAGGCTTAAAGATAGCGATATCAAAGATGCCTATTCAAGAGAGGAGATTGTAACCCTGCACAGGATGGTGCTGGGTGATTTTGATTCCTACATGAAGGCAAAAGAAACATGGTTTTCTGAGAGCAGTGCAGGGGCGAATGGCCGTTCGCCACTCCTCATTGCCTATTTCTCGCCTGAGTTTGGCGTGAATGAAGCCCTCCCAATCTATTCTGGCGGCCTCGGTATATTAGCAGGGGATCATCTGAAATCTGCCAGCGACCTTGGCCTGCCGTTAATCGGGATGGGGATATTATATAAACAGGGATATTTTATCCAGCATATTGATTCGCATGGAGATCAGCAGTCAAGCTATGAAAACCATGCCTTTGATAATATGCCTGTAGCGCCTGTTAAGACCAAAAAGGGCGAAGACCTTATTATAGGGGTTGAGTTTTTGGACAGGGTTGTATTTGTAAAGGTATGGAAGGCAGAGGTAGGCCGTATTACCCTTTTTCTCCTTGATTCTGATATTACAGAAAACAGATTAGAGGACAGACAGCTTACATATAAGCTCTATGGCGGCGGAGAGGAGATGCGGATTATTCAGGAGATGCTCCTCGGCATTGGCGGTGCGAGGGCGATCAATGAAATGAATATTGAGCCGACTGTGTGGCACATGAATGAGGGGCACTCTGTTTTTTTAGGGCTTGAGCGGATTACAAGACTGATGCAGGAAAATGGCCTAACATTCTATGAGGCGATGGAGGCTGTAAAGGCAAATACACTTTTTACAACCCACACGCCTGTGCCTGCAGGCAATGATGCCTTTTCTATTTTTATGATGGACAAATATCTAAGGCCATATCTCAAGAAGATCGGCATAGCGCCCCATGAGTTTCTGAATCTCGGCCTTCGTGTTATGGCGAGCGGCTCTGACCTATTCAGCCTTACTGTGCTTGGCATCCATCTTTCATCTGCCACAAATGCGGTGAGCAGGCTGCATGGCCAGACCACAAGGAGGCTATGGAGCGATTTGTGGCGCGGCCTCCCCCTGGATAATATTCCAATCTATCACATTACCAACGGCGTTCATATTACTACATGGCTTGCGCCTGAGATGGAAGGGTTTTTTAATAAATATCTGAAAGAGGGCTGGAGGGATGGGATAGATAATGAGGAGACATGGAAGGGGGTTTATAATATCCCTGACAGGGAAATGTGGGACGCCCGTAACATCCTTAAAAAGGAGATGATTGCAAAAATATCAGGCCGTGCTGTAACTCCTTTTTCACTGAATCCTGATATGCTCACGATATGCTTTGCAAGGAGATTTGCAACATATAAGAGGGCGAATCTGATCTTCAGGGATATGGACAGGCTTAAAAATATTATTGGCAATAAGGATCGGCCTGTACAGATCATCATAAGCGGCAAGGCGCACCCGGCAGACAGGCCGGGTCAGGAGAGAATAAGGCAGATTTATGAGATTGCCCTGCGTCCTGAATTTGCAGGCCGTATTGTCTTGTTAGAGGAATACGATATGTTCATTGCAAGGTATCTGGTTAGAGGCGCTGATATCTGGCTCAATACACCGAGAAGGCCGCTGGAGGCATGCGGCACAAGCGGCCAGAAGGCGGCTATAAATGGCGCGCTAAACCTCAGTATTCTGGATGGCTGGTGGGTAGAAGGCTTTAACAGCGACAGGGGCTGGGCAATTGGTGATGATAAAAACTATTCCTCAGAGGACGAGCAGGATGATCAGGATGCAAGGGAGCTCTACAGGATATTAGAAGAAGAGGTAATCCCCATGTATTATGAGAGGGATGCTGATGGGATTCCTGTTAAATGGGTGAGGATGGTAAAGAATTCTATTTCAGGCATTGCGCCTATTTTCAATTCGCACAGAATGGTAAAGGGATATTTAGACAACTTCTATGCCCCTTCTTCAGACAGGAGGAGAGAGCTTAGCAAGAGGGATTACGCAAAGGTAAAGGAGCTTGCAGAGTGGAAGCTCACGGTAAGGAAGAGCTGGGAGTATATAAAGATAGTTAACATCACTACCCGTAAGGAAGAAGAGGCCGGAGAGCCATTAATAGAGCTGATAGTTACAGTGGATCTGGGGCCTCTTTCGCCGTCAGATGTTACTGTTGAGGCATGCAGGGGAAGATTAGACTACGGGCATGAGAGCTACTGCGAGCTATGCACCCCAATGATATTGCAGGGCGAGATATGGGAGGGCTTTTATACCTATTCAACGAGGATAAAGATGGATGAAAATCTGAAGGGTTTTAGTTTTATGGTCGTTCCCTTTGATCCATTGATAGGGAATAAATATGAGATGGGCCTGATTAAAAGCAGGTATATTGAATTTTAAATTTCAAATTCCATAATGATGCTAAATTCCGCGCATATTCGTCCAAAAAAATCCCTCGGCCAGCATTTTCTCACTGACAAAAATATTGCAAATAAGATCATAGAGGCAGCAGGCATAACAGAAGGTGATATTGTTGTAGAGATAGGCCCCGGAAACGGAATACTCACAGCCCTTCTTGCAGAAAAGGCAAAAAAGGTGATTGCCATAGAGATAGACGAGAGGCTGATTGAGAATTTAAAAAGCTCCCTTGCCCGATTCAGCAATGTAGAGATTATACAGAAAGACGCCCTAAAATTTACCTATCAGGATTTACCATACAGGTTCAAGGTCGTAGCTAACCTTCCTTATTATATAACAACGCCAATAATCTTCCGCCTTCTTGAGGCAAAGGGCATGGTTATCTCAATGACCCTGATGATGCAGAGAGAGGTGGCTGAGAGGATAGTCGCAGGCCCGGGAGGCAAGGACTACGGCGTCCTCTCTATTGCAGTGCAGTTTTATGCAGAGCCAAAGATTGATTTTATTGTCCCGCCTACTGTATTTAACCCGAGGCCAAAGGTCTCCTCAGCAGTTGTAAGCTTTAATATCCTAAAGAAGGTGAGGGTAAAGACAAGGGATGAAGAATTTTTCTTTAAGGTAGTCAGAGCTGGTTTTGCACAACGCAGAAAGACATTAAGGAATACTATGAAGGCGGCAAATCTTGGAATAAGCGCTGATGTCCTTGAGGAGGCATTTAAAAGGTGTGAAATAGAACCAACACGGAGAGGGGAAACATTAAGCATTTCAGAATTTGCAAAGCTGGCAGACCAGCTATTGGCGAGGGTTTAAAAGAATTGTAGAATGTAGCAAAAAATGGAAACCCTATGTAGCAGATTACATACATTATGCAGCCTATTACATAATCCACGAAGTTGGCTGTTTGTTAACTGATTGATTTTCTTGAATATGCATTATAATATTTTGTGGCACAAATTTTGCTTAGTATTATATATGGATAGGTATCTTAAAGAGGGGAACACACCCCTTTATCCCCTCTTAATAGAGGGGAAAGTTTCCCC
>CAKKST010000192.1 GCA_919903585.1 Nitrospiria bacterium
AAATGCTTCTTTAATAACTGAAACACACAATAGGGATGCCTCAGTGTCTTATCCTGCAAAACCTTTCCATCTGGCCCTGTCTGATATTTCCATGTTGCACGGTCATAGGTCTTCTTCTCAGTATTAAAACCAGCGAACAGGCCGTCTGTAAATTTAAAATCAGGATCAATCAGTGTTGCGGCATTCGTAAACTCAACAACATATTCTTTATTATATAAATTATTCTCAATCGCATAATTGATAAGTCCGCCGAGGATGGCAATATCTGTGCCTGAACGCATAGGCGCATAGATGTCTGCAATGGATGATGACCTTGTGAATCTCGGGTCAACGCTGATTATCTTAGCGCCCCTCTCTTTGGCTTTAATCGCCCATTTAAATCCACAGGGATGGTTCTCTGCCGGGTTTGAACCCATTACAAGTATGCAATCACTGTTCTTTAAATCTATCCAGTGATTGGTCATTGCCCCGCGGCCGAATGAGGCGCCCAGACCGGGCACCGTTGAGGAGTGTCAGACCCGGGCCTGATGTTCCAGATAGATGACACCCAGCGCCCGGTTGAACTTGCAAAGCAGGTATGCCTCTTCATTAGTGATCATGGCGCTTCCCATTGAGGCAATCCCCCTGCACTGGTTGATTGTGATATTGTCCTCTTTTTCTACAAAGCTCTCATCCCTTGTCTTTTTGTAGAGATTGGCGATTCTATCCATTGCCCAGTCAAGGGGTTTTTCTTCCCACTTGTCTGAATTTGGCGCGTGATATTTTACCTTTGTGAGCCGTCTTTCGTTTACGATGAGCTGGTATGTGGCGCTCCCTTTTGGACAGAGCGTGCCGAGGTTGATTGGGTGGTCAGGGTCGCCTTCAATATTCACGACCTTGCCGTCAATGCTGTGGACAATCTGGCCGCATCCAACTGCGCAGTAGGGGCAGATAGCTGCAGTCTCTTTCGCATTTTTTATCCTGAGGGTCTGGGCATAGGCCTTGGCAGGTTCTAAGTCAAAATCAAGGAGTGTAAGGCCTGCTGCCGCTGTTGCAGTTCCGGATATCTTGAAAAAGTCCCTTCGTGAAACAGTCATGGCGCATCCCTCCTCTATATTTCAGTTATATCTACATAATAATACGTTTCACCCCACTAAAAATATTCCCTAAGAACAAATTTATTAAGCCTCCTGCAAAAGTCCCAATTCTGTCATTCCCGCAACGCTTCTGAGCGGGAATCTGGTCTTAATTGATTTAAAAACCATATCCGTCCCCGAATGTTTGTATCGGGGATAGAGACATTCGGGGATAACAAATAGTTTTGCAAGAGCCTCTATTATTTTGAATTTTGATTTTTGAATTTTTCTTGTGCTGCCTCCTTTCTAAATAGTTGCTGATAAGCTGCCTAAAACCACCAGAAACATCAGGAGACTAAAGAAATCTTGGATGGAAATTTATACTTTAGATATGCCAGTTATGTATGATTTTTTATAATGTTATTCTATGACTCTTATTTTTAAAAGTCAAGCGAATTATTTGCAGTTGTCAAGCCAATTTAGAAATGTCCTGTTTTGTTTTTAGACTGAGAGGTTATGGTCAAAGAAAATTAGCCATAATAAAGAAGGATTAGCTATGGTGATTTAATTTCCTAAAAGGTAAAGAAGCGACCCTATCCTCGCCATTTTCAGAACAAGATGCCTTGACAATATAAGGGGCGCTCTGATATATTCCGCTCTATGAGAATCAGGATATCCGACCTGTATGTCAGCAGACAGGAATATTTCGGATATAAACGAGATAAGCGGTCATTGCAGGCAGAAAGAAGGAAAACAAAAATGAAGAATATTAGAACCGTTCCATTTGGGACGAATCAGAATGTTAATAGGCAAGCTGACCCCATTCTAAACCCCATTCTAAAATTAAGGAACACTTAAGTTTTTAAAATTCTGTAAGATTCGAACAGCCATCTGGTAGGATAATTGAGCTTTATTTAAATTTATACTTATAGTGCCTTCATAGTCAGCGTCTTTTCTGTCTCTCCATAAACGATCAAGGTCTTGCCCAATCTTTTTCATCGTCTTATCCGTAGAATTCTTAAATTCGTTTCGCAAAGATTTATGTGTATCAATAGCTGGAATAGTAATTCCTTTATTTTTTAAATAACTGTTTGCCACCCCAAAAACACCATAATATGAACGACTTATTGCTGAACGTAGATAAGCTTCTTCAAGTGCTTTTATTTTTTGGTTGTTAATCAATTCATTGGCTACTTTTATGTATGTTTTCCAATCGAAGCTCATAGTGATTCCACAGTAATATTAAGTTTACCCTTAGTAGTATTAGATATATCAAGAAACCATTCCTCATCTAATTTGTCCAGCAAGTCAAGCATGTGTGTCGGTTTAAGCATTGATTTAATAACTATAAACAATTCTTCAAATTCTTCCTCATAATCTCGATGTAATTCTAAGTGCAGCTCAACATTCTTGCCGAAGATGTTTATTATTTGCTCATAAGCATCAAATAAAATATCCGGCAAGAATCGGTTATTCCAAAGATAGGTCTCTATTTCTTTTGTTTGTTTAAAAAAATAGACCTCCTTCAACAAATTGATATCTCCAATTGTTTGAAAAATAGCGGACGTTTCCGCTTTCCTCTGCGGCTTTACTTCCTTGATAGCAGTCGAAGAAGGCAGCTTCCTTTTGATATAACTATAGGTTTCTCTAAAAGTCTCATATTCTAAATCAAATGGGAGCATTGGAAATACATTTACTGAAGAGCTGTGCATTCGCTGTAATGCAGACATTTTGCCTCCTTATTCAAATAGCTTTCTACACTTATCTGTTATACAGGCCTCAAAAGTTTTCTCAATGATAGTATGCGCTTTTTCAAGCCATTCTCCAGCCTGATTAAGCACTATCTTTTCAGGCAAAACCATGATGTAATCTAAGTCAAGTAAAAAAGAAAGCATTTCAGGCTTTTCTGGTATTGTAATACCAAACGTTAAGAGCATACGGTCACGATTTTCTTCGCGGGGTATTTCTACTCTTACATTAAACGCATCATGTATTTGTGGTAATTCCTTTGGTATATATGGATAATAGTTAAAATAATCCGTCAACTCTATTGATTTTGCCATAATATCTATCTTGTTAATATATCGCAAACCAAGACGCTTAAATCCTTTAGGTTGGGCGATTTCTTTATACTTACTTAAGTTATCTAAAATTAAAGGCTTAAACGACTCCCATGTCGGATACGGCTTAAGGTGATTTACGGTTAATAGATCAGTACCTACTTGGACTAAAGCTGTTTTATCTTGTCTATAAAATTGCATCCTGTCGGGAGACTGCAAAACCTCGTGCTGAATAGCACCGGCCTCATGCTTCACTCTAATACCAATACCCATTTGTTGTTGTTTATCAGGAAACTCCTTGTTTACTTTCTCATAAAATAAACCATGTATAGTAAAATCCCATGGCTGCCCAGGAGCAAATTGAAATTCACTCAATGCCTCTATTATCGGTGGATTCTTATATTTCCTACCCATCTATCCCTCCAGCTATTTAATTATACCACATATTTTAAAAATCACATTTTTTCAAATATGATTTTTAATTATATCTCGCCTATACATTTTAATACAATTTTTCTTACAAGCCTTACAGTTTATACCCAATCTTCCTCAAAAACTCTTTCCTGTGTTTTTTGTCTTCTGGGGTAAATATCGGGTAAATATCGGGACGCTTCCCACATTTTCTAAAGGGGAAATAATGTTGTCAGGCTTGCCTATTGACATTTGCTCTTATCCTCTTTATCACCCTTTTAACCTCCTCCCCCAAATCACCCTTTTCCCTCAAGTATCTCGTCACAACAGCAGGGTCTTTCTGGATATAACCAGCTATCGCCTTCCCCAGTAGTCTTAGCTATAGCCATGCTCTTAATTCATTATTATAACATTATAGCAAAAGTTATCCTAATAGACAATACCCAATCCTTCTGACCACTTCTTTATATATTCCATGTCAAGGCTTTCTTTTTGCATCTCTAAAATCCCCTCTGCATCAAGCCTGTCCTGCTGCCTTCCGCTTAAAAGTTTCAAAATTATCAAATCCTCGGGAGTAGCAATATTCACAGAAAAATCAGCCACCTGAACTGCTACTTTTCTTTTCAGCGCTTCGCTTTTGAAATTATCATCTACAAATAGGAAATCAACAGAAATGTCTGTATTACTTTTTAGAGTTGCTCTTTGAAGGGATATCGTCTCAAAGGTTATCGGTTCTTTATGTATAAAGACAAATTTGCCGCTCTCGTTTAATCTTTGATTGAGTATATCAAAGCCATCTGTTTTAGCAGAAATTAAAAAATCAATATCAACTGTTGCCCTTGGTCTGCTCCAAATCCCAACTGCCAATCCACCAACAAGCATATATTCTATTTTACTATCGTCAAGAAATAAGCAGACTTCTTTAAGGGCTTGAATAAGCGGATTATCGCTCATTTTGTTTTCAATATTAAAAGCTCTTTCAGCATTAATTCTTTGAGCTCATTTTCTTTGAGTTTTGGGTATCTCTTTTTCATTGCCGCACGCTTCAGTTCAAGAGACAGCATGGTCACATCTGCCCATGCCCTTATCCGCCTTTCAATCTCTGCATTTGAAATAGGTTCCATAATTGATAAGGTTAGTCTATATCCTATTTTCTGTCAAGAAATTTTATACCTTAACTCAAAATAAAGATAAGAGAATCAGGCTTGATTATTAACATTCTAATTAAAGGCAAGATGGGACGGCTTGCTTCAATTGTTCAATCATATATAATCCTCTCTTCCCTTTATAATTAAAAAAAGTATAATCCCTTTATGCAAAAAGCCAATACAAAACACTGCCTTGCCAAGCAAATTATTTGCAGGGGCGATTGGCAAAAATCGCCCCTGCAAATCAATTATTGCAGAGCCTCGTAGACCTTGCCAACCATCTTTGCAGATGGCGTTAATGTCTTGTCGCCCTCATCCTTCCATTTTGCAGGGCAGCCTTCATTGGTATGCTCTGCAAGGT
>CAKKST010000193.1 GCA_919903585.1 Nitrospiria bacterium
CCAGATCGAGCCATCCGCATTGAAACTGCTTCGGAAGTTTGGGAAGCCAAGCTGGGGTAGCCATTTGCGTGAGTATATGCAAACAGTAGAGACATTGAAGAAACTTTATGCGCGAGAGCGCGATATGCGTCGGATTCCTGTTAAGCTATTGAATGGACAAGAGATCAGGCTTTCGCCGGGTGGACAGAATGTATTGGTGTGGGCGTGTGATATATGTGGGCGACACGGAGACAAAATGGGCTTATCTCGATTCCACTGCTCTTAAGGGATTGGACATCAATATAGAAGAACATGGAAAGATGCCGGACGTCGTAGTGCATCATGTGGAGAAAAATTGGCTTGTTTTGATCGAAGTTGTCACCAGTCACGGTCCTGTAAACCCAAAGCGTAGGCAGGAGTTGAAGAAGTTGTTTGCCGGATCAAAGGCGGGCATTGTGTATGTGACAGCCTTTCTTGATCGGAGAACAATGATGAAATACCTCGATGAAATTTCTTGGGAGACAGAAGTCTGGATTGCGGAAACCCCGACGCATTTAATCCATTTCAATGGCGAACGGTTCCTTGGTCCATATAAGAATTAGGCTATCATTAAGGGAAAGCATTGATTTAATTTTCCTTTAGAGAAGTGCTAATATTAAAACCTATGAAGAAAAAACCTATAAAATACAGCCATTCAGGAAACCCCCTTGAATTTTACATCGCCGAGGAAACAGCCAGCTATGGACATAAAAAGCCCTTCTTCACTTACTATGACAATCCAGAGCGCTCTATACGGCTTCTCAAAGGCGATTGTATTGAGATTCTGAATCAGGCGCGAGAAAACAGCGTTGATATGATATTTGCCGATCCCCCCTATTTTCTTTCTAATGGCGGTATTACATGCCATGCCGGCAGGATGGTTTCTGTAAACAAGGGCAAGTGGGACAAATCAAAGGGTGTTATAGAAAATCATGAGTTTATCCTTAACTGGCTTAAAGCTTGCCAGAGAGTCTTGAAACCTAACGGCACTATTTGGGTTTCTGGAACAACGCATATTATTTACTCGGTTGGCTTTGCCATGCAGGAACTTGGAGCATTGTCTATATGAAACAACATGAAGCAGTTATAAAAGTTATGGAAGAAAAAGGAGGCTATGCCACACTGGGCTTTCTTAATCAAAATGTCTTAAAAATAGCAGATTGCGAATGGAAGACAAAAACTCCATTTGCAAGTATTAGAAGGATAGTAAGGATGAAAGATATTTCTTCAAGATAAGGCCTGGACTTTGGGCTCTAAACTCTTATAAAAATAAGTTGCCTTTTGATATATTGCCTCCACGAGATGTTCCTAAACAAAAACAGGAAGAGTTCAATCATACTTACTTTCAGGGCATAATTGTAGAAATTGGCAATTTAAAAAAATATGAAACATTTGTGCCAAATCAAGATAAGAATAATGCATATTTGGGTAAAAAAATCGGGGAAATTGCTACGGCTGCTGAATTTTACAGATTTACATATGAACACATCATACAAAAGATACGTTCAGTGGATGTGATATGGTTTAATGTCCGGAAAATGCCTGCTATGCTTTTTGAAGTCGAACATTCAGCCGATATTAAGAATTCTCTTTCAAAGTTTGCCGAGCTCCAAGATTTCTATACTGACCTTCACATAGTAGCTGCTGATGTCAGGAAAAAAGAATTTGAAACAAAATTATCTTCAGAAGTTTTTAGGCCTATTCACAATAGAGTTAAATTTCTTAGCTATGATTATGTTTCCAGTTGGCATGCAAAAATGAATGAACTTGCGACCGTAGAAAATAGTCTTACCTTGTAAATTATGAAATCATACATTTTTATCACGAACGAAGGCTTTACTTTCCAACCAAATTCAGAGTCTCAGGAACCTGACATTGAGAATTGCCAAGTTGTTGGATTTGGTAAGGGCAATACTGTTCAAGAGGCATTAAAAAATATGCTAATGTCCAATGAGTATTTGATCGAAACAAATTTTGATGAGATAATCGGGTTAGAATTAAAGCATGACGTGGAAGAATACCTTTCTTTGACTGATTACAAATCCACTATGACATAATAATTTCTCGCCGCTGACACAAATAAAGCAGGCGCTTTAATTTTGAAGAGAAAGTTTGGGAACCAATTTTAGTAAATTCTGACTATTATTTGTTGGACGGTCAACACAGGTTGCAGTTAGCATTTCGTACTGGCAAAAAGTTTATAGATGTTATCATGGAAAAGAAGAAAGACCCCCTTGTGAGTAAAAAACTCAAGGATGCTATTAAACGAAAATAGAAACTTGAAAAATTAATGGACTCAGTTATTTGCAAAAATAAAGGAAAAAATCCTTAGAAAAATTTAATATTTGTTTTTCCTATTCCCTCAATCCCTTCCTGCTCTCTTCAATAATTTCTGTATTCGGTGGATTAATCGCAATAACCCTTTTAAATGCCTCTTTTGCCTCTTTGTTCAAGCCCATTTCCAGATACAGTTCGCCTAATAACTTATATGCAAAATAATTATCAGGCTGATAGGTTGTTGCCCTTTTTAATTGATCTACTGCCTCTGGGAAATACTTGTTCTTTATAAAGCCCTCTGCCTCAAGCAATGCATCTTCTGAGAGGAGTTCATTCTTAAACGGCTCTGTCTTCACATAGGGGTCTTCAGGATAACCAGCGCCATCAATCCTCCCCTTAAGGTCAAATGCTATAAATCTTCCATAAGCGCCCGGCGGCGCTGCAAGATAGAATCTTAAATCAGCAGGAGAAAAAAGAATTGAGTATGATGTATCAATGCGGTTGATTGCGCCCTTCTCTCTAAAGGGCAGCCTTCTGTTATTAATATCTTTGTGGTCACGCAAGAATCCAATTACCTTCTCCGCTGTTATCCTCCCATAATTCTCATTTATAAGTTTTTCCAGTCTTTTAAACCTCGGCATGCTGTCGCCCTTATCACGGGCAATGATGTTCTTTGGGTCGTCCTGATATACGCTGCTCAGATAGTGGTTTGTCTGGAAGATTACTCCCCTCTCTGACCTCCTTACAGCCATCTTTCTTGCCGATGCCTCTACAACAACTGCCTCATTACTCTTCCCGTCGCCAATAATAATGCTTGAGGAAGACATCCTCGGCGTCTCTGATATGATTTTTACTGCCTCATCAATGTTATTTGCGTATTGCAGCACCTTCTTTAATAAAAAAGAAATCGGCATACCCTCCATTGATACATCAGTTGAACGTGATGACATTACAGATACTACAATCCCTTTATCATTCATCCCTGATATTACTCCGACCATTGCAGGCCAGCAGATAGATACAAAGGAATT
>CAKKST010000194.1 GCA_919903585.1 Nitrospiria bacterium
TTGTGTTTCCAACTATCAGGTGAATGACATGGTAGGGAATGTTTGGGAATGGGTGGCAGACTGGATGCAGGGGAATACAAATCCATGGGCGCCATCTATTGGAACAACCAATGCAACTTATGGGAGCGACTGGATGTATGGCACAAATCCAGCTACTTATCAAGGAGGCGGCCAGAACTTGCCTGCGGCCCTTGTCCGCGGCGGCTCCTGGGGCACTGGCGCGGGTGCCGGGGTATTTGCCCTGTTTGCGAGCGACGCGCCGTCTAGCTCGGTCAGCAGCATCGGGTTTCGCTGCGCCCGGTAGTTTTGTGATTTGTATATTGGGGTTTGGTTTGCGTGGCCGTGCGCCCGCCTGAGGCGGGTGCCTGGCCACGCCGCCATGACATGATGGGATGAGCGATGACTTCTTATCTATATATATTTGAGAAATTAAATTTCCATTGACAAATATGGAATGGCTGGGATAGTATAATAACAATAGTATAATGCTTCTGATGGAAGTTAATAAATATGGCAGAAACAGCAAAGTCATTAGAAAATATAATTAAAGAGCTTCCGCCCGATATAAAGCAGGAAGTCAGAGACTTTGTGGAGTTCCTTTTGGTAAGAAGAGGAATAAAAAGCTGCCGAGGCAAACCAAAATTCGGTTGGGCCGGAGCGCTTAAAGACTTGCGTAATCAATATACATCTGTTGAACTGCAACACAAAATATCAGAGTGGAGGATAGGGGGTGGATGAGGCTTCTTATTGATGCCAATATCTTCCTTGAAGTCATTTTAGAGCAAGAAAAAGCTGGGGAGGCAAGAGAACTTTTGAAAGCCCCAGATGACCATGAATTATTTGTATCTGACTACGCAGTCCACTCTATTGGCCTTCTTCTTTTCCGCAGAAAACAGCATGATATCTTTCGTGAATTTGTGAAGGATATGATATTTGATACTGGAATAGAGATGATGTCACTTTTTGCAGAAGACATGGATGCTGTTATTAATAGGGCACAAAGATTTAGGTTAGACTTTGATGATGCCTATCAGTATGTTACTTCTGAGAGATATAATCTTACTATAATAAGTTTTGATAATGACTTTGATAGAACCGAGCGTGGGAGAAAAACACCTGCGGAAGTTTTATATAGATAACCCTCCTGCTTTCCGCCCTTTGCCAATTCTTCCTCTGATATTTTGACCCTTTGACTTAAAGGCTGAAGTGCTTGGTTACAGAGTATACAGTAGGGATGATTCAGTATGCTTATGCCCGTGCTTCTATTGCCAGTTGGTTCGGACTGGCAAGGCACGCCAATGCCTTTAAATTATCCTGTAAGATTTTTCTTGAACACGATATACATAATATTGGCAAGCGGCTACTGGTGAAAAGGTAATGTATCAAGAGATAGGCTTGCAAGTATAAGGGGCTTCTGATATACTCCTTTAATAGTTAATGTAAGGGTAAATGAGTTAATGGGTAGATGAGTAAATGAGTTCATGAGGGCAACGATGAAGAAGGTTATATTATTATTGGCGCTTCTTTTGTTTACAATTTTGGGTCTTATTGATTTGTCCTACGCAAAGAAGGCAAAGCCGCCTGCTGGTGATAAAGATGAGATAAAAAGGATGGCAGAAAGGGACTTTGAGACCATTGTTGCACTCTGGAAGGATGAGGATTATGAAAGGCTTTACGAATATGGAAGGCTATCAAGTCATACCAAAGTCTCAAAGGAGGCCTTTTCAAAAAGGATGAAGAATAAGAGATGGAAGCTCATGTGCTGCGGTGATGGGGCGAAGGAGATTAAGGCGATCTATAAATCACCTGCCAGTGTGTATATCAAGGCAATTATGGGTTATAAGAGTGTTGTTAAGGAGATGAAACGGCATGATACCTTTAAACTCACCTTTGAGGATGGCAAATGGAAGATAGATTTATCGCAGGTATTAATGTCGCCAAAGGGTGAGAGATAGATTATGAGCGTTACGATCTTAGACATATTAAAAAAGAAGGCAGAAGGGAAAAAGATTACAATGCTTACAGCATACGACTTTCCTTTTGCCCAGATAGTTGATGAGGCAGGGATAGATATTGTCCTGATAGGCGATTCCCTCTCCATGGTGGTGCAGGGGAATGATACAACCATCTCTGTTACAATGGATGAGATGATCTATCATGCAAGGCTTGTATCGCGGGCTGTAAAGAATGCCATGGTAGTGGGTGATATGCCATTCATGTCCTATCAGATAAGCACAGAAGAGGCTGTGTATAATGCAGGCAGGTTCTTAAAGGAGGGGGGCGCCCATGCAGTTAAACTGGAGGGCGGCGCCTCTGCGGCAGATACAATAAAGGCAATTACAAAGGCAGAGATTCCTGTCATGGCGCATATCGGTCTTACACCCCAGTCCATTCACAAGTTAGGCGGATACAAGGTGCAGGGAAAGGATCCAAAGGTGGCAAAGAGGTTATTGGCAGATGCAAAGGCAGTAGAGGAGGCAGGCGCCTTTGCCATTGTGCTTGAGGCAATCCCTGCTAATCTTGCAAAGGAGATTACACGGGCTGTGAAGATACCTACTATTGGCATTGGCGGAGGCAGGCATTGCGATGGTCAGGTTCTTGTGCTTTATGATTTGCTCGGCCTGTTTAATAGATTTGTCCCAAAATTTGTAAAGAGGTATGCCAATCTCAAGGCTGATGCTATTGATGCAGTAAAGAGATACAAAGAGGATGTGGAGAAGGGGCGGTTCCCATCAGAGGAGCAGAGCTTTAAATAAGCGTGTAGGGGCGTTTCATGAAACGCCCCTACTGGACTCCTGTTTTCACAGGAATGACAGAAAGAAAAACAAGCAGGACTTAAGTGGAAGTGAGGAAAAGGAAGGGCTCAGCTAAGAAGAATACTTTAACAGAACAACGGAGATTAATAGAAAAGGTAAAGGTTACTGTTGCCCGCTACAATATGCTCAAAAAGGGCGATAGCGTACTTGTTGCTGTATCTGGCGGGCCTGATTCTGTGTGTCTGCTTGAAGTTCTAAGTTGTCTGAAAGAGGACTACAGTCTATCGCTCCATGTTGCACATCTTAATCATAGGTTCAGAAAAGAGGCTAAGAAAGAGGCAGAGTTTGTAAGGCTATTAGCAGAAAAGAAGGGGATACCCGCTGCGATTGAGGCTATAGATGTTAAGGCATATTGCAGGGAGAGGGGGCTGTCGCTGCAGGAAGGGGCGAGAGAGGTTCGCTACAGTTTTCTTAACAGGGTTGCAGATGCAGTTGGCGCAGTGAAGATAGCAACAGGCCATACAGCAGATGATCAGGCAGAGACATTCTTAATGAGGCTCTTGCGCGGCGCAGGGGCTGCGGGGCTCTCCGGCATCCCGCCTGTAAGAGAGAGGATTATCAGACCCCTGATTGATGTCACAAAAAAAGAGGCGTTCAGCTTTTTAAAAGAGAAGAATATTAAATATGTAAAGGATCCATCTAATGTTAAGCCCAAATATCTGAGAAATAAGATAAGGCTTGAGCTTATACCATTATTAAAGAAATATAATCCAAATATTATTGATACCCTCCACAGGGAGGCTGAGTTATTAAGAGAGGATGATGCCCTTCTTGATGAGATTACTGAGACTTGCTTTAAAGGAATAGTAACTGACCAGAAGAAGGATAGTATTACCTTAGATTATTCTAAGTTCAACGGGCTTCTTCCCGCCCTTAAAAAGAGGGCGCTAAGGAGGGCAGCAGCGGAATTAACAGGCAGCCTGAGGAGGATCTCCTATCATCATATTGTTTCTGGTATAGATGTGATTGATAGGACTGGCAAGGGGATAGACCTGCCGCATAATATAAGGATAGAAAGGGATTATAATTACCTTAAAGTCTTTGCAGTGAAGGAAGGGGCTGAGGCAGTTAAGGATACTGTGGGGCTTAAAGTCCCGGGGATAACGGATGTCCCTGATTTTAATATAAGGATTGAGACAATTATTAGAGACAGGAGCGCACAGGTGCAGGTGGAAGTGGGAAAGGCTGATAAAAATACGGCCTTTTTTGATTATGATAAGATAGCCCTCCCATTATTTATCAGGAGGAGGCTGGAGGGTGATTATTTTTATCCTGCAGGTATGAAGGGAAGGAAGAAGTTAAAGGAATTCTTTATTGACAAAAAGATACCGAGGGAAGAGAGAAAAAAACTTCCTGTATTGACAACTAAAAATAATGATATATTATGGATAGTAGGATTGAGGATGGACGAGAGGTTCAGGGCAAGGGAAGATACTGTGAGGGAGTTAATAGTCAGGGTGATATAGAAGGAACGGAGGATCTGTCATGGAGAGGATATACGGGAAGCCTTTATTGACGCAGGAGGAGATCAGAAAGAGGGTAAAGGATCTGGGGCGCCAGATTACCGTTGATTATGAGGGTAAGGATCTGCTGATGATAGGGGTGTTGAAGGGCGCCTATAACTTTTTTTCTGACCTGACAAGGGCAATAATGCTTCCTGTAAGGATAGATTTTATAATTGCCACAAGCTATGGGATGGCTACGCAGACCTCCGGCATTGTGAGGATAATCTCTGACCTTACAGAGGATATTGCAGGGCAGGATGTATTGCTTGTGGATGATATAATAGATTCAGGTATTACAACGGATTTCTTAAAGAAACATGTGCTTCAGAAAAGGCCGGGCAGACTTAAGACCTGTGTCCTTTTAGATAAGAAGGAGCGGAGAAAGGTGGAGATTGAGGCGGATTATGTGGGGTTTAGTATTCCCAATAAGTATGTGGTTGGCTATGGCCTTGATTACAAAAATAAATATAGAAACCTGCCTTATATTGCAGTTTTGGATGTAAACGTAGAGTCATAAACTTTTGTTGAAAAATCTGTTATTGTTTGATATAATTTTGTGATATACTTTTATTTAGGAGGAATTAGCAGATGGGTTATAAGAATATTGCCCTGTGGCTTGCTATCGGTTTGATTATGGTGCTTGTATTTACCCATTTCAGTACTGTAAAGCCGCAGGAGGAGGAGTTAATCTTCAGCGATTTTCTGAAGAAGGCTGAGACGGGAGAGGTCGCTGAGGTATTAATAAAAGAGAATTATATTGCAGGAAAACTAAAGGATAATACAAAGTTCCGCACCTATACGACTGATTATCCTGACCTGATAAAGGGCCTTAAGGATAAGGATGTAAAGATAACTGTGCGGCCGCCGGATGA
>CAKKST010000195.1 GCA_919903585.1 Nitrospiria bacterium
CTCTTTAGAAAAGCTTATTGCATTTTCATCAAAATCAACACAGGTAAATTTAATATTCTTATTAATAGAACGCAGATCAGGCAATAATTCTCTTATCTCCCGACAAGGGCCAGAGGCGAGGTTTAATATGTTTATTGATGATAGTTTGGTCTTTCTTAGAAAGTCCATTAATAAATCCTTCATTTTTTCTTTACGATTTTGCACAGCAATGGCATAGGGATTATTCAGAAAATATTTATCGTAGTATATGCCTAAACCATCAGAAATGCTTTGATTATTGTAAATGGTTTCTTGTGTTATATAATTTCCAGAGTATCCATATGACTCTTTTAAGGACATCTTAACTATTTTACTCTTATACACCCAGTTCCCGACTAAGGATCTGAAGCCTTCTTTTATCTTTTTCACTAATTGCTTATCATTTATTATTTCTTCTAACTCATCACCTTTTTTCAGAATCTCCTCAGAGGCTGTAGTAAGTTCCCCCAAAATAGAATCCTCAGACCTTGACTTAGCCTTTATCTCCGCCTCCAGTCTGATTAGGTTCTCAACAAATGCCTTTACATCGCCTTTGAAAAAGTGTTCAATTTTATCTGAAATCTCTTTTTCTGTTTCAGGCAGGTTCTTTATCAGTTGATGTATATATTCATCATTTGTGCACAAAAACCCTTTTAGGACAGAGTCCTGATGCTCATCCTTCTGCAGAAAACGCATCCCGCAATAATATTTCCCATCATCAAAAACCTTCCCCCACCTGACCTCGCCTTGCAGCCGCAGAAGCAAGTCCATCAGCTCTAATTCAATTGACAAGGGGGATGGAACCTCTACTTCGGAATTTAATGATAAACCTAATCCATCTTCGCTTATATTTACAATCTGTGCATTAATGGTTTCAGATTTAAAAGCTTCTGTTTTTAAAATTATAGGAGTATTGATCTTGACACGATAGGGCATCTTTCTTTTTTCAATAGGGCCGGATGATTTAGGTGAACCTTCAGACATGGCGTCAGATGAGATAGTGTCTTCCATTGGAAATATCCCCCTTTTTAAATTTGGTTAATAAGATTATTCCTCGCACCCAAAATAGGTACTTCTCACTTCTAAACATCTCCTCACCAAATCTAAAGGGGTCCCCCTCCCCTGTTTTAGAACAGGCCAGACATATTACTACGCTTTTTTTTCAAGCTCTTCTTCAATTGCTTTTTCCACTTGTTCTGAATGAATTCTGAGATGCGTAACAGTAGCGGATAACTAGCTTTAAACTAAAATATACACTATTTCATACAAAAGTGCAAGTATTTTCTAAGTGTCTTTCATTGTTTTACAAAAAAATGAATTATTGACAATAAATGGGGGTTAAACTAAAATACACGAAAATATGGAGTATATGAAGGGGGGTATGTATATGAAGGCATTTTATAGGTTTTTTATCTTTTCGTTGGCGCTTTTATTCCTTATCTCCTGCGCCAAAAAGGAGGATGTAATAAAGATAGGCACAGCAGGCCCGTTTACAGGTGATCAGGCAAGAATCGGCAATGACATGAAAAATGGCGTTGAGCTTGCTGTATCTGAATGGAATACAAAAGGCGGCGTGCTCGGCAAAAAGATCGTTCTCCTTGCAGAGGATGACAGGCACGACCCGAAGGAGGCAGTGTCAGTTGCAAATAAGCTGGTAAGCGCCGGTGTGGTTGGCGTGATAGGCCATTTAAACAGCAACTGCACAAAGCCTGCATCCCGTATTTATAATGAAAAAGGGATACCAATGATAACACCTGCCTCAACAAATCCTGAGATTACCCAGCAGGGATTTAACAGTGTATTTCGCACCTGCGGCAGGGATGACCAGCAGGGCGCAGGGCTTGCTAAATTTGTAATAGAGACATTGAAAAAAAAGAAGGTCGCAGTCCTGCACGACAAGACCACATACGGACAGGGACTATCAGAGGAATTTAAAAAGGCAGCAGGTGATAAGGTGCAGGTTATGATATATGAAGGTGTTACACAGGGGGATCAGGATTTTAAGCCTGTTTTGACAAAGGTAAAGTCTACAAATCCTGATGTGATTTTCTTTGGCGGCATGCACACAGAGGGCGGCCTGATAATAAAGCAGGCAAAGGAGCTCGGCATAAAGGCGCCTGTAATAGGCGGCGACGGCCTTTATGGTTCAACCCTGCTTGAGGTGGCAGGGCCTGCTGCAGAGGGTTCATACATGGCTTTTTTCACACCCACAGCAGAGACAGAGACAGGCAGGAATTTTGTAAAGAATTACACGGCAAAATACGGCGAGATAGAGACATACGCACCCTATGCCTATGATGCAGCGAATATACTTTTAGAGGCCATAGCGCAGGCAAAGACCACAGACGGCAAAAAATTAATTGAGGCCATCCGTGCAATGAAATACGAAGGGGCAGTAGGAACCATTGAGTATGATGCAAAGGGTGATATTAAGAAGGCTGGATATACAATATACACTGTCAAGGATAAGAAATTTATTACATATAGTAAGAGCAAATAAGTTTATGTACCCCTCACCCTAACCCTCTCCCACAAGGGGAGAGGGAATTTTTGTGGATATTTTAAACCGTGCTTACTCTTTATTCCCCTCCCTTGACGGGAGGGGGTGAGGGGGAGGGTGAACGATATGTTCCTTCAGCAGATAATCAATGGCCTAACAATCGGGAGTGTCTATGCCCTGATCGCACTCGGCTACACCATGGTCTACGGGATATTGCAGCTTATTAATTTTGCCCATGGTGAGATATACATGATCGGGGCATATATGGGGATCATTGCCATTGGCTTCTTTGTATACCTCGGCCTTGCTGATATAAGCCTTACCCTTACATTAATACTGACCTTTATTGCTGCAATGATTTTTACCGGCGCCTATGGCATTACCCTTGAGCGCATTGCCTACCGACCCATGCGCAATGCGCCGCGGCTCTCCATCCTTATCAGCGCCATCGGCATGTCTATCTTTTTGCAGAATTATGTCATGCTTGCACAGGGTGCAAAAGACAAGATATTTCCCCATGATTTAAAGATACAGGGCGGGCTTACTATTGCCGATGCGCATATTACATATATCCAGATTATGATAATGCTCATATCTATATTAATGATGGCAGGCCTTACCTATTTTGTAAAGAAGACAAAGATAGGCATGGCAATGAGGGCAACTTCTCAGGATATGCGCATGGCAGGGCTTCTCGGCATTAATACGGACAGGATAATTGTAATCACCTTTTTTCTCGGCTCTATCTTAGCAGGCGCAGCAGGTGTGATGATAAGCATGTATTATGGCATTGTAAATTTCTCTATGGGATATGCCGCAGGCATAAAGGCATTTACAGCAGCAGTGCTCGGCGGCATTGGCAACATACCCGGCGCAATGCTCGGCGGCATCCTCCTCGGCCTCATTGAGGCGCTCGGCGCTGGTTATATATCAAGCGAATACAAAGATGTCTTTGCCTTTGCCATACTTGTTATTGTTCTTATCTTCAGGCCCTCCGGCCTCCTCGACGAAAGGGTATCTGAAAAGGTATGATGGCAAATATAAAAAAGCTATCCTTAATTTCTATATGGCTCTTTGGCCTGACCTTTCCATTTGTCGGGATTGCCAATGCCTTCTATTTTTTTATTATCACCCTGTTTATCTCGTCAATATGGCTTTTATACAAGGCGATGGATATTAAGCTGCCAGCGGGGATAATACTGCCCCCGAGATTAAAAAGAGGTTTAGACAGAAAGGGCGCAAGGATTACAGCGGCTGCAATCCTTGCTATTCCTGCCCTCTTATTGCCATTTTTTACAGACCAGTATATTACCAATGTTGCAATCACTGCTGTTGCATATATTGCCCTTGCCATTGGCCTGAATATTGTTGTTGGCTTTGCAGGGCTGCTTGATCTTGGATATGTTGCGTTTTATGCAGTTGGCGCATATCTCTTTGCCCTCCTCTCCACAGGGGCAGGGCTCTCCTTCTGGGCTGCCCTTCCGCTCGCCGCCATTGTAGCAGCGGCCTTTGGCGTGCTGCTCGGCTTTCCCACATTAAGATTGCGCGGTGATTACCTTGCTATCGTAACACTCGGGTTTGGCGAGATGATAAGGATTACGCTGAACAACTGGGACAGCCTCACAGGCGGCCCAAACGGCATCCTCGGCATTGCCGCTCCATCACTCTTTGGCCTCTCTCTCTCCCAGCCTGCGCACTATTATTATTTAATCATTCTCCTTGTATTATTCACCATCTTTGCTGCAAACAGGCTGAATAACTCAAGGATAGGCAGGGCATGGATCGCCATCCGTGAGGACGAAATCGCTGCGGAGGCAATGGGTATTAACATCGTAAAGATGAAGCTCCTTGCCTTTGCCCTCGGCGCATCCTTTGCAGGCATTGCAGGCGCATTCTTTGCAAGCAGGATGAGATTTGTATCACCTGAGAGTTTTACCTTCTTTGAGTCAGTCATTATACTTTCTATGGTTATACTCGGAGGCATGGGCAGCATCCCGGGCGTGATCCTCGGCGCTGTTGTGCTGGTCATCCTCCCTGAGTCTCTCAGGGGGTTTCAGAACTATAGAATGATTATCTTTGGCAGTGCAATGGTATTAATGATGATCTTCAGGCCGCAGGGCTTTATAGGAAGCACAAGGAGAAGGCTTGAGCTTCACCCTGATGATGAAAAGATATTGCAGCAGGAGACAGAGAGCCTTTATGATGTCGAAAAGCGGTAGAAAGTAGGGGCAGGCCCCTGTGCCTGCCCTGTTTTAAAGTAGGCACGGTTTTAACCGTGCTGTTTTGCACGAATAAATTCGTGCCTACATTGCTTTGGATGAGGAGAATATGTATTTTCGGAGCAAAAGTATACCATCAAAACAAAATGATGTCCTTCTTGAAACCAGAGCCCTCACCAAAACCTTTGGCGGTATAGTTGCAGTTGATGATGTTGATATTAATATAAGAAGGGGCGCGATCACTGCCCTCATCGGGCCGAATGGCGCAGGCAAGACCACACTCTTTAACTGCATA
>CAKKST010000196.1 GCA_919903585.1 Nitrospiria bacterium
ATGAGGCATTTTTTACAGGCACTGCAGCAGAAATAACGCCTATAAGAGAGATTGATAACAGGCAGGTTGGCGCAGGAAAGCCCGGACCTATTACAACAACGCTCCAGTCTGCATTCTTTGATATTGTCCGCGGCAGTGATAAGAAACACAAGGACTGGCTGGCGTATATATAATACCCCTCACCCTAACCCTCTCCCACAAGGGGAGAGGGGATTGAGAATATTCATTATTATTTCCCCTCCCTTGACGGGAGGGCTATTAAATTCACCCTCTCCTTTAATTCCTCCCCCCTCGAGGGGGAGGATAATAGGTGGGGGGGGTTATTAATAGGGGAGGGTGAAAAAGAGTAGTGTAAAGAAGTTTAACAAACATTATGTTACAAACCACAAGACGAGAAAAACTAAAGAAATTAGCAGAGGATTTCAATCTTGACCTGATTGTCCTTTTCAGGCTTGAGACAAAGGGCCTGACCTGCAAGAAAAATGACCTTGATATTGCAATCCGCTGCATTAAAAATTCCAAAAAGGAATGCAGCGAAAAATGGGATATGGGATTGATTAAGGCTATTAATGAGATATTCAACAACTCCCGCATTCATACATATCAGATAGAAAATGCAGACCCCTTCCTGCTCTTTGAGATCGCCTATGATGGCGTACCCATCTATGAAAGCGCACCTGAAAATTACGCTGCCTTTCAGGCATGGGCGCTGGACAAATTCAAAAAGGCAGAGGCCACACTAAAGCAGGCTATGCAAAGCCTTTAATGATAGCCTTAGCTACATATATGCCGTCTGAAAACGAATTAGACCCTGAAACGAGTTCAGGGTGACATTCAAGGCGCTCTCAAATTGTCATGTTGAACTTGTTTCAGCATCCATCATTCCTGTTTGACATACCTTGTTCATTCCAGTAATATGTATTCATGCCAAAGCCAACACTCTATCTGATTGACGGCAATTCCTACATCTACAGGGCATACCATGCCATAAGAAACCTCTCCACATCAAAGGGCTTTCCAACCAATGCCATCTATGGTTTTATAACTATGCTCCAGAAGATTGTGAAGGAAAAGAAGCCTGATTACCTTGCAATTGCCTTTGATGCAAAGGGCCCGACAAAGAGGCATAAGGCATACGAAGAATACAAGGCGCACAGGCCTGAGATGCCAAAGGACCTCATACCTCAGATACCTCTTATACACAAGATGGTTGAGGCATTTAATATCCCTGTCATCTTAATGGAGGGCTACGAGGCTGATGATCTGATCGGCACAATATCAAAAAAGGCTGAAAAGGAATTTGAGGTAGTCATAGTTACAGGCGACAAGGATATGCTCCAGCTTATTTCGCCAGATGTAAAGATATACGATACATTAAAGGATAGGGTTTTTGAAGAGAAGGATGTCATTGAGCGGTTTGGAGTTGGGCCTGATAAGATGATTGAAATAATGGGCCTGATGGGCGATGCATCGGACAATATTCCGGGTGTTCACGGGATTGGGGAAAAAACTGCAACAGCATTGATAGCAGAATTTGGGAGCATTGAGAATCTCCTGTCCAATATTGACAAGCTAAAAAAACCCAAACTCGCAGAGGCGCTGAAGGAATCCAGAGATATTGCAAGGCTGAGCAGGGAGCTTGCAACTATTATCACAGACTGCCCTATTGAAATAAATCTTAATGAGTATAAAAGGAAAGAGCCTGATAATGCGCTCCTTATCGGCCTTTTTCGCGAACTGGAATTTACACGGCTCTTAAAGCAGGTTGCAGGCGAGCCGTCTTCATTGGAAAATATGAGATATAAAACCATACTAAAAGAGGACGAACTTTTTTCATTAATAAATAGTATAAGGGAAAAGGGTCTGCTTGCCATTGACACAGAGACAACAAGCGAAGACCCCATGCTCGCAGAGATAGTTGGCATATCTGCCTCAATGGAAATTAATGAGGCCTTTTACATCCCTGTTGGCCATCACTATCTTGGCGCGCCAGAACAGCTTAAAAGGGAGCTGGTATTAAACCAGTTTAAACCCCTGCTTGAGGACGAGAAGATAAAAAAATACGGCCAGAATATAAAATATGAAATTATCGTGTTTAAAAATTATGGAATAATCCTGACTGGAATCAGCTTTGATACAATGGTTGCATCCTACCTGCTTAATCCCAATAGATACAGTCACAGCCTAAATAATATTGCCCTTGAGTATATGAATCACATAATGACAACATATAAGGATGTTACAGGCAAAGGCAAAAAACAAAAAGGGTTCAGCGAGGTAGATATAGAGACAGCGACAAAATACTCCTGTGAGGATGCAGATATAACATATCAGCTTACAAAGAAGCTCGGCCCCATGCTGAAGGAGCAGGATTTGGAGAGGCTCTTTTATGATGTAGAGCTTCCGCTTGTTACTGTCCTTTCGGAGATAGAGATGAACGGCTTTAAGGTTGATATTGCCCTTTTAGGCGAGCTGTCAAAGGAGCTTGATTCGCAGCTTAATAATATAGTCAAAAAAATCTATGCGCTGGCAGGCGGGGAGTTTAATATCAATTCCCCAAAGCAGCTTTCTGAGATACTTTTCACACGGCTCGGCCTGAAGCCTGTAAAAAAGACAAAGACCGGCCATTCCACAGATGAGGAGGTCTTAACAACCCTTGCAAAGACACATGATATCCCCCTTGAGCTTTTAAACTACAGGCAATTGATGAAATTAAAGTCCACCTACATTGATGCCCTTCCGAGGATGGTGCATCCAAAGACAGGGCGGATACATACATCATTAAACCAGACTGTAACATCAACAGGCAGGCTCTCAAGCAGCGAGCCGAATCTGCAAAACATACCAATACGCACAGAGCACGGCAAAAGGATAAGGGAGGCCTTTGTTGCAGAAAAAGGGAATCTGCTCCTTGCTGCAGACTATTCACAAATAGAATTGAGAATCCTTGCCCATATGTCCGGCGACCCGGCGCTGATTAGCTCTTTTAAAAAGGATGAGGACATTCACACCCGGACAGCAGTGGGGCTCTTTGCCGTAGCGCCTGATAAGGTTGATTCAAATATGCGGCGGTTTGCAAAAACAGTGAACTTTGGGATATTATACGGTATGAGCCCTTATGGCCTGTCATCTGATTTGGGAATATCTGTTGAAGAGGCAAAGGCTTACATAGACAACTACTTTGCCCATTATAAAGGCGTAAGGGCGTTCATAGACAGGACAATTGCAGAGGCAAAGGAAAAGGGTTATGTAACAACCATCTTAAACAGAAGGCGGCAAATCCCTGAGCTGAGGAGTGAAAATGGCGCTACAAGGGGCTTTGGCGAACGAAGCGCTATAAATGCCCCGATTCAGGGGAGCGCAGCAGATCTGATAAAGATGGCCATGATAAGTATAAGTAAAAGGCTGCTTAAAGAAAATCTTAAATCCATGATGATCCTTCAGGTGCATGATGAGCTTGTATTTGAGGCGCCTGAAGGAGAAATTGAGCTTATGAAAAAACTGGTAGGATGAGATGGAGAATGTTATGCCGCTCTCTGTGCCGATAAAGGTAGACATGGGCATGGGCAAAAATTGGAGGGAGGCGGGATAAGAAAGGGGCAAGGGGCTTGGGTCAA
>CAKKST010000197.1 GCA_919903585.1 Nitrospiria bacterium
TTCAGGGCAGGAAGCGATCCAAAGGATATATATTCCCGTATAAGCACTGGGATATCCGGCACACCAATGCCTGCATTTGATGACCCGGCGAGTAAGAAAAAATTGACAGAGGAAGACAAGTGGCATGTTGTTAATTATGTTACCTCAATAAAGAATGAGGCAAGAAGGATAAAAGATGGCGATACGGTTATAAAGGCCAAGAGACTGACAGGTGATATGCCAAAGGATGCAAATGATGAAAAATGGAAGGATGTGGAGAGCACAGCATATCCGCTTGTAGGCCAGATTATAGCAAAAGAGAGATTTTTTACGCCCTCTGTTGAGGAGATAACATTAAAGGCGGTATATAATGATAAGGAGATCGCCTTCCTCCTTGAGTGGGATGACAGGACAAAGAGCATTCCGGGCGATGCAAAGGCGCAGGAGCTTGCAGACGGCGAGCTTAATGAGGATGCAGTTGCAATCCAATTGCCTGTTACAATACCAGAGGAGATGGAGAAGCCGTATTTTGGAATGGGAGACAGCGGCCATCCTGTAAATGTCTGGCAGTGGAAGAGCGGGACAACAAAAGCCGAGCAGTCCATAAAAGTTATGGATGCGACTGGATTTAAGAACATAAAGGCAAGGGACAAGGCAGAGGTAACTGCAAAAGGTGAATATAATAAAGGCACATGGAAGGTAATGATGAAGAGGCCCCTCAAGACAGATAACAAGGATGACATGCAGTTTGAAGAGGGAAAATTCACACCAATTGCCTTTGCAACATGGGACGGGACAAACGGGGAGAAGGGCTCAAAGCATACAATCACTACATGGTACTGGATACTGTTAAAGCCGCCTACAGGTTCGCAGGTGGTGTTTATACCCCTTATAATAGGCGGTATTGTCCTTGGAGCAGAAATTTTAATTGCAAGAAGCGCGCAAAAAAAGTAAAATATAGATGATAAATAATAATAAGGCACCCATAACACATAAGGCATTTGGGCGCCTTATTTTTTTGCTCCAAAAATACTGCTTTAATTTATTCATGGTTAAAAGATAAAAGAGGTTCTTTCATGGGTAGTTGCCTGTTTGCCGACAGGCAGGAAGGTGGTAGTAGCAGGGGCTAAGGAGGAGGAGACATGAGAAAAAAGGTTTTCCTAACATTAATTGCATTGCTGGTAATATTGCCGCCTTTGCTGCCTTCCGGAGGCCTTGCACCTGCTGCTGCATTAGAACCTGGAAAAAAACCAACAGAATCTGAATTACAGCAGGCAAGGGAGCATTTTGAAAAGGGCGCTGCACTTGAGGAAGAGGGTAAGCTTGATGAGGCCATCGTAGAATACAGGATAGCGGTTAAATTGAGCCCTGATGACGCGGATATACATTTTAATCTTGGGCTTGCATATCTTAAAAAGAAGCAGAATAAAGAGGCGATTGTGGAATATAAGAGGGTAGTTGAATTGTCTCCCCGAGACTCAGATGCATACAAGCTTCTTGGCATTGCATACATTCAGGAAGGCGACAAGAAAGAGGCAATAAGGCAGTGGAAAAACTCGCTGCGGATCAATCCCGACCAGCCTGATGTGAAAGAGTTTATAAAGATGAATGAGTAGCCGTTTCGAGCGCCTGAAGGAACCCTCTTACATTTACGATCTTTATCTCAGAGAAATGAGAAGGGAAGTCCTTTTTGTTTTTTGTTACAAGATATTCTGCGTGGCCGGAAATCGCAGCGGTTAGAAATTTTTCGTCGTCCGGGTCTTTACACATTCCCCTTGGGTTAATGGGCGCGGTTTTTATTGCCCTTTCAAACACAAGCTCAAGGAGTTCTTCGCTCTTTTCCGCTGGTATATCATTATCAAAGAGATGGATAGCCCTGAGATATTCATCAAAGACCTCATGGGTTATAACAAGCTCAAATGCGTCATTTCTAAAGTAGTTTATTATCTTTGAAGAGCCACCTTCAGAGTTGAGAAGCCCAGCAATGAAAATATTGGTATCTATTACTGCCCTCAACGGGTAATCCTATGCCTTACGGCCTTTACAGCCTTCTCAATCTTCTTCTCAGTTATGTCGGCTTTTTGGGCAGATCTCCGGACATGTGCAATAGCCTCATCAAACCTCTTTTGCCAGTCAGCAGACTTATCTGTAATGCGCTTTGGGATGATTATGACTTTATTCCCTTCATACTTTACCTCTACATAATCACCCTCCTCTATATGGGCCTTCTGTCTTATATCAGCAGGAATGGTTACCTGTGCAAAACGTTTTACCTTAACCAGTGGCATTTTTATATCCTCCCTTAAATCTCTTTATTTTATATTTTAAGAGTTTTGGAGAAGG
>CAKKST010000198.1 GCA_919903585.1 Nitrospiria bacterium
ATCAAACCTCATATAACGATTTTTGATTTTTTATCCCCATTTATTCCTTGCTCTAAAACCATTCCGTTCAGCGATCTGGGTTAAAAAATCTACTGTGTCAAAATAAATACCACTCACAGAACTATTTCCGACAACCATAACATATGGTATCCCCTTGTCTATGCATTTAGCCATTTCAGCAAAATGCTTTTCCATATCAGCAAAGTATTTGAATGTTACAAAGGAATGTTTATGTCCATTCTTTTTGTCCATCTTAAATACTTCTTGAAGATTATCATCAAGTTTGTTTATATCCAGCTTATTATCGTATGGCGTATAATCCTTAAACTCAATTTTATGTGTATGTTTTGTCCCAATATATTCTTTCTTTCTTTGATTCTGTTTGGTTTGCGTCTGAAGATTAAATAGGTCTCCGACCCAAAACAGCTCTATCATTTGATTATAAATGTAATCGATAGCTTTTATGTAAGGGGGAGAGGTGACTGCTAAGTCAAATTTATTTCCTTTAAGTTTTAGCTTTCTTAATTCGGTACTGCTTGCGCATATTATCTCTGCTTTCAGTTTTGGGTTAATTGATTTTGTAAATTTTGTAATTCTTTCTATGAATAGATTTAATTGTGAAAAGAAGACCGAGTAGGTTTCCTCAGGCTCTTTAATTTTAGTATGTGAAACATATGTTTTCTGTGATTCATTATCGGCATTAGAAACACGTCTGATAATCGATGAAAAGCAAATTATCAAAAGATCTTGAATGTCCCTTATGTTTTTTTTATTGCCAAACTTTTCAGGGATCTGATCTATTAGTGACCTAATGATTGATAATTTGTTAATAGCATCCTTGTTAAACCAATGATCTATTGTTTCACATTCAGGTTTAAACTCCCCTCTCTTTTTATTTCTGATTGAACGAATAAGCCAATCAGAAATTTCTTTTAGCTTTTTTGGGTTGACAGGAGTCACCTTGGTTTTAGAAATAAGCGAAGACAAAGGGTCAATATCAATTCCAATAACATTATGATTTGCCAATAGCCCTTCGACCAATGTTGTACCCGAGCCGCAAAACGGGTCTAAAATCGTCCTTCCCTCGTTACCATTTATATACTTGCCAATAGCCCATTTAGGAATCTGAGGAATAAATTTAGCTGGATATTTATGAAATCCATGTGTAAACGAGGTAACCTCTTTTGTAGAAATATTCAAAATTGAGCCTCGCTTAATTTCAGTTGGTATTAATTCTTTAACGTAAATTAATTCTTGCATTTCATTCATTTCTCAAGAATAACTATGCTTTCTCGTAAATAATTTTTTAAATATTCAAGTTCTTGTTTTTGTTGCGAACTTGTTGTCAAATGGCGAGTAATAAAAACATTTTTGACTTTAAACCCGATTTCTTTAGCAATATGTGCTATTAAAATGTCAGTAGGAATTATAACACCTGAATAGGCCGAATTGCCAACCACTATGCCGACATGCCCACCATTCACAGTTTGGCTATAAAGTTTATTCAGCAAAGTGTGCATATCATCAAGGTAGCCCCTTACAATATTTGGAATTCTCGGATTCCAGATTTTTTCTGGGTCAAAAAGTGAAATCAATGATTCAAGGTTTTCATTTTTGTAAATTATTGGTTTGCAATTCAAAGAATTTGTGTTTGAGCGAAAGCCAGTATTCCTAAGTTTCTTAAAATCATCGCTATTTTTTACAAATTCACCAAGCCATAACTCAACCTTGTGTATCTCAAAGTAGTCAAAGCAATTACAATATGGAGGCGAGAAGAAGGTAAATTCAATTTCATCATTAAATAATTTATTAAATTCTAAACAACTACCTCTGAAAATCTTTGGCTTCTTTTCAGAAAGTCCATAATTATTTATAATGTCATAAAGAATTATTTCTAATTGTTTGATCAGCTTAAGCTTTACAAATAAAAATTTATCATCTGGGAAGTTTTGTTTTTCCCATGCTTCTCTATCAATATTGATATAACCATTCGGTGTTCTTTTTCTATTTTTGTATTTAATCCCATTCCCTTCCTTTTTGATGTTAGATACATCTTCAATTATTGAAAGCCAAGCAACAAAAACAAGGTCTCTTATTTTTTCATTTTGTATAGACTTAATATACTTTTTAAAATGTAATAATGACTGAAGGATATCTTTATTGAATGTTTTATGCGCCAAATTAAATGCAGTTTGATATTCTTGTTTAGGTCCTTCAAGTGCCTTAATGGTTTCAATCTGTATTTTTATGCCTTCAATATCAGTCATTGAATATTTGTCATTTTCAATTTTAGCGACTAACACGGAAATTGGATTTACATCAATGCCAAATGAATCAAGATTATTATTTCTTGCTGATAGCAATGTTGTTCCACTTCCAGAAAATGGGTCAAACACGTTACCACTTATTTTAAGCTCTTTAATAAATGAATTAACAAGTTTGATTGAATAACCCTCGCGATATGGGAACCATCTCTGAACAGGTATTTGATAAGAAAATTGAAAATGAACTTGGTTGCCAAAAGAATTTGCATTAAAAAGTGTAAGGTCTTTCTCAAGTGCTTTGAATATTTTTAGTTGCTCTGCTTGGTGGTCTGAAACTTCAGTTTCAAACAAAGAATAAGTTCCCCAAGGTTCACTAACTAAACTTGTAACCTCTAAATCATCAAAATGTAATTTATATAAAACCTCTTCCATATTAACCTCTAAAGCGGTTAGCCCTGTGAAATTGAATAAATTCAACCAGCGGCAAACGACTATCAATTCTATTTTTGATTTTTTGATTTACGCTGGATAGAATAACAGATTTAATGCTCTGCTCCGGTATTTCGTTGAACTTAATGGAGGCAATAATTTTGTGGCCATCAGTTAATGAAAAATATCCTTTGTCAAAGGCAATATGACAATGACGACATAAACAAAGACCATTAAGGATGTGTGTTCTATGCGGAATGGTATCCTCTGTGGCATTATCTGGTTTGATATGTGCCGCCTCAACAAAAATCTGTCCATTAACATCACAGTTTGGAACAGCACATAAATAGTTATATTTCTTCTTAATTCTTATTGACCAAGTCGCAACCCTAACTCGTCTTGTGCTTTGTGAAAACCTTGTATCTGTGCTTAAGATGTCTACCTCAGGGGTTTGTAACTCTTCTTGTTCTGAAACGGCATTTACAAGGGGAGCCGTATAAATTTCATCGGTGATTTGCTCTTCCACGTTTTGCTGTTGTACTATAGTCTCAAAAATTTCTTTTATTGAACTCTTAAAAGGAGAGGCATCAATTAACGGATTGTCCCTTATCGCTTGCCAGTCATTATCAGTAAGCAAGGGGTTTGGGGTAAAACTTTTTATCTCATTTACAAATTGCTTATATTTTTGAGTGTAATATAACCTACTATTAGCTTCTTGGAATAAACCCGAGTTGATAAGGTCTATCCTCCAATAAGAATTATTATTGCCAACTCGCTTTGTATTCCCATCTACTAAGACCGCAAATTCTTTTAATGATATGGAGTTATTGCTATCAAGTATATTTAGCAAAAATTTAAGCGGCATTTTACCTTTTGCCGGATTCAGACTATATTGTGCCTTTGTGTTATTGAAGGCATAAATTGCAAGAGAAATAGTTAATGTTAATTCATAAACCTGCTTTGATACAGCAATATTACCAACCGTATAAAGATCATTCCAAAGGCTTCCCATTCTTGTCCAAACAAGAGGGCAGGCGTTTCCATCTCTTATAAATCCGTAACGTATCATAGCGCGGATTTTAGTTTGCATCGTTGAAGGCTGTATGCCTGCTGTGGCAGCAAAGCGATGCATTTTTTTGTTGCCTTGCCTACCGCCTGACCAACCAAATCCGATATACTCTGGTTTTTGACTTTCTAAAACCAGAGTTCTCACTGTTAACAGTTCATCCCAATTTGAACTGCTTCTTGAGTGGAACCAATCTCCATTAATAGACGCCATTTTAATATACCTTTGTTTTTATATCCTTACTGCTATCGCCTATGATTATGGTGGGATTAGACGGCATAGTTCCTTCCTCTTTCTAAATAACTTATTTACAATAGGAAATCATTTTTCCCCTTACCAGAGAAGCCTGTCTATGACCTGCTTAAGGTCTGTAACATTCAACCAGCCAGTCGCCTTGACAGCAATTTCTCCATAGAAATAAAAATAAACATCCC
>CAKKST010000199.1 GCA_919903585.1 Nitrospiria bacterium
TACAAGGCATAGAAGCTCGGGTGTATACCCAACAAACCATGCGTCTTTAAAGTCGCTTGTGGTTCCTGTCTTTCCTGCCGCAGGCCTGTTAAAACCCAGTTGTCTGACGCCAATGGCAGTACCGTTATCAATTACACCTTTCATCAGGTGTGTGAGTATAAATGCTGCCTGCGGAGAGGCAGACTTTTCTATCTCAAGCTGCTTCTTTTCTATAACATTGCCGTCCTTGTCAATTACATCCTTAATTGATACAGGGATGGGCCTTATTCCATTGTTTGCAATGGTGGAGTAGGCAATGCCGATCTCAAGCGGTGTCAGCTCCACTGTGCCGAGCGCAATGGATGGGATATTTAAAAGCGGGCTTTCAATGCCCAATGCCTTTGCTGTTTTTATGATCTCATCTGTTCCGGCCTCCTGTGCGATCTTTACAGTGGCTACATTCAATGATTTTTCCAAGGCGGTTCTTAATGTAACATGTCCGTAATATTTTTTGTCGTAATTATTTGGGCTCCATTCCTGATTCTCAAAGTTTATGGTAATTTCTGAATCGTCAATAATGGATGATGGCGTAAATTTAGGCCTGCCATCAGAAGAAGGTGAAAGCGCCGCAAGATACACAATCGGCTTAAACACTGAGCCGGGCTGTCTCTTCGCCTGTGTTATCCTGTTGAATTGCGTCACCTTATAATCCCTGCCGCCGATCATTGCCCTTATATATCCTGTCTGCGGCTGGATAACAAGTATCCCGCCCTGAATTGCCTCATCTGCTTCCTTTCTTTTCAGCTTTGGATATTTTTTTTCAAGATCAAGCAGCCCGTTTTTCAGGGAATCCTCTGCAATCTTCTGCAGATGCGGGTCAAGGGTTGTAAATATCTGAAGGCCGTCGCCTGTTAATACAGATTCAGGATAATTCTCCTGAAGCTGTTTTCTAACATAGTCAACAAAATACGGGGCGTCATTCTCCCTTATCTGGTATCTCCTTACCTCAATAGGTTCTGAAAGGGCCGCCCTGTATTCATCATCAGTAATCCTCCCCTTTTCATGCATCTTGCTTAATACGATATTTCTCCGCGACCTTGCCTTATTCATATTTGTATATGGAGAGTAGCCATTCGGCGATCTTATCAGACCTGCTATCAGGGCAGATTCGCCGAGTGAAAGCTGTGAGACCTCTGTGGAAAAATAGAATCTTGCTGCCTCTCCAACACCGAATATCCCCACAGAGCCGTTCTGGCCAAGATATATCTCATTTATATATGCCTCAAGTATCTCATCCTTCGAATATCGTGTCTCAACAATCAACGCCATTATAGCCTCATTAATCTTCCGACGGAATGTCCTTTTGTGTGAAAGAAGGAAATTTTTAACAAGCTGCTGTGTGATTGTGCTTCCGCCCTGCGACACACCGGCTTTTTTTAAATTTGCGAGGATCGCCCTCGCAACGCTTCTTGGGTCTATGCCAAAGTGCTCATAGAATCTTATGTCTTCTATAATCACTATGGCATCTGTGAGGTGTTTGGGCGCCCCAGTTAATTTTACGAGATTTCTTTCCTCCCATCCGCCCTCAAATATTGCAGTAATAAGTTCAGGCTCTATCTCAACGGAAAAGAGTTCCTCTTTAGTTGTGATATTCTCCATCCTTTCAATCACACTGTTTTTTAGATAGAGTCTTAGGGGAAAGCCTGTTGTCGGCCTGTTGGGATAAATAAAGTTGTGAAGATAGATATCAAGCATCTCGCCAGAAAGCCTGTATTCTCCCTGCCTCGGCTCTGAGGCGGTTCTATAGTAATTCAGCCTGTTCAGCCTGTCCATAAGGCTCGCGGCATTTATATCAATCCCGGGATAGAGATTGAGGGAGTCAGAATATATCTTTGATGGAAGCTGCCACTTTTTTCCCTCAAACCTGTCCACGACTATAAAATACAGGAAGGTTGCATAGATAAAGGTTATAATGGAAAGCCCAATGCCAGCATAAAGAAAGAGCCTTAACTTGTTAATTTTCTTTTTACTTTTAGCAAGAAACTCTTTTATCTTTTTGAAACTATTTTTTATATTGGCAGTCATAATAATTTTGTATTTTGCTATGAAATTGTCTGTTCATAAATGTAGGCACGAATTTATTCGTGCAAATAGCACGGTTAAAACCGTGCCTACAAATCTACTGCTTTTGCAGGAATGACAAAAAACAAGAAAGACAGATGTGTCTTATTCCGCAATCTACAATTTTTTTACCCTGCCTCTCTCCAATTTTTACCTATTCCAATGTCTACTTTAATTGGAACCGCCATCTCCATCACACCCTCCATTTCTTTCTTCACCAATCCCTTTATAATTTCCAACTCACTCTCAGGCACTTCAAATACAAGCTCATCATGCACCTGAAGGATCATCATGGATTTAAGATTTTCT
>CAKKST010000200.1 GCA_919903585.1 Nitrospiria bacterium
GATGACCAATTGGTACAATTTCAGTTCGATCGATTTTATTTTAATTGGCGACGCAAACAAAGCGAATACCCTCGATACCCCCATGTCATCAAGCATTTTGAGAGTGTACTAAATACTATTGAATCATTTTTTAAAGAATTTGAATTGGGCGACCTTAATCCAATCGAATATGAGCTTAGCTATATTAATCATATCCCAAAGGGAGAGGGATGGGATACAATTGATGACATTCCAAAGATATTCTCGGATTTTGTTTGGGTACAAAGAACGGATCGCTTTTTACCGAATCCAACAAACATTGCTTGGAAGACGGAGTTTCCACTGCAGGGAAAGAAGGGACAACTGGCAATTACGCTAAACCAAGCTACGCGAGTCGAAGATAAAGCTTCTTTATTTGTTCTCGAATTGAACGTTCGCGGGTTTGACGAATCAGCTAATAAGAAAGACATCCGTAAATGGTTCGATGTGGCACATGAATGGATCGTCAGAGGTTTTACTGATATAACAACCTCAGAAGTTCATCAAATTTGGGAGCGAGAAAAATAATGCCCGATCTGAATATACAAGAGAGAAATAACAAGTGCGTTGCGGTTCGAAAGGCCAGCATTGTATATGGCAACGAGTTTCTGATTGACACTTTCCCAAGTGATCAGCCATATCCTGGTGCGTGGGAACTAATCCGCAGGCCACAACGAGATACAGCAGCGATTCGGCCTAAATATTCTTTCTGTAACAAGTCAGCCGTAAATCCGGAGAGCTATAAGGTTTTAGAAAGCGAGTGGTCTGTGATAAAAGATCCGTTTACTCAGGTGGGCTTACTTGATAGTGAAGAAGAGCAGCTACAAGAATTAATCTTGCGAATCAAAACCTCACAATCTATTCAGTATCGGGAAAGTCTGGCAAACAGATTGGTAACTTTACTCCATGATGCAAAGGAAGAGGATCCTAATAGTCTTGGCATAGCTGTTGGCTCCCTTCGTAATTGTATTAATTTTCTCCAGTTACATACAAATCTAAAGTGCCCAATCATCTCATTAACACCTGAATATAATATCTATTCTACATGGCGAGTAGAAAAGAATCGACTGTTCAGCGTACATTTCCTGCCAAATGGCGATGCTCGCTTTGTCATATTCAAACCTAATAATAGGCATCCTGAACGGACAATTAGAATTTCCGGTGCAGTAACAGCTGACATGCTTATGGAAACGGTGGCGACATATGGCGTATGGGATTGGATATTAGAATGAAAGGTGACAAAATATCCGACCAAGATTATGTCGCCCGATACTGCAAGCCTACAACGGCACCAAATGGGCAAATTCAGGCTACGGCTTTCATGTTGAGAAAAGGCGAGGAAAGCTTATCTGTAAATTGGCTGGAATTTTTTAAATGCTCAAACAGATTGAGTGAAATTGCTGAACTTCGAAAAACTTACCATGCTAAATTGAACAACGTAGGAGCAGGTGCGAAAATAGCCGTTTTAAATGTCGGTGAAGTCCTCGAAAAAGTACGAGCAGAAAGTCCTGATGGCCGAAATATTGAAGCCCTCCATGACCCCGAGATAAATGACCAATCTCACAGTGGAATATATAACTTGAAACAGGATGACGAACTGATAGCTGAACTGATTTGTGAGACAGTCCGTGAGACTTACCCAGCTCGTAAATAAGACCAAATATATACTGCATTACATTTCGAAATCAACATTTTTAGGCATGTTCTACATCTGGTGTTTGTAAGTGTTATCCGCAGGAGAAAATCGGGACAGGTAGTTTTTTTCTGTCTTACAAGATGTAAAATGGTGCAGGCACATAATCCGGCAGGCAGCGTGAAAATACAAATAATATAAATAGAGGGGTTCAATGAGGAAATATTAAATAAATACAAACTAATAGGCAAAGTAGCTGAGGGGAACTAAGGGGTTCAGACACCAAAATTGACATTTCACGAGGAAACAACACACCCCTTAATCCCATCTTGATAGAGGGGAAAGAAGTGTCGGAAGGGTCTGGTTCTACACCTATGCCAAAGTTTGCTTCAAGGGAAATATGAAAATTGGCACAGGCGCTTTTGTTTTGTCTTGCAAGAGGGGTAATGGCATGGTCTTGAATCTGTTGCCTGTCATTTTATTTCCTCAGATGCCAGCTTCGTATTTAAAAAGTTACGCAGCCTGAAGCCTCTTCTCCATTAATTTTATAGCGTCTTTAAACAGACTTGAAGCCTTAAAAATTTCTAAACCAATAAACTTACCAGAATCATCAAGCTCAACATTTACCCCTGGTGAAAGCTCAACGACCTCCTCTTCTGCTCCTTCCTTCCCAATATAGAGGATATCTTCCTTTTCATCGTAGAAAACCTTAAAATCCTTCATTAGATTTTCCCCCATCTGCCTGTTTTCACTCTATTTTCTTTTTGTCCCTCTTTTAATGGATGAATAGTTAAAAGATTAGCGCAATCTTCTTCAATAATATATGCTA
>CAKKST010000201.1 GCA_919903585.1 Nitrospiria bacterium
TAAACCGCAATGGCTTGCCATCCTTCACTATTGCAAACCTGCCGAGTGTATATATCCTAATAGGCCATGGCCAGTTTTCAATTTCAATCTCATCAATTGGTGGATTTAATTTGCGCCTGCGGATGAGGTTCTGAACATATTCCACTTCAATGTTATATTCCAAAGCCCTGACACAGAGGCGGGACATGACCTCTGGCAGATAGAAGTACCAATTATAGATGCCTTGCTCCTTTCCTATAGCAAAGGCATCTGTTAAAGCCTTTTTCCCTTCCTCCTCGCAATGCTGGTCAAAGGCAATCTGCGCCTCTGTAATCCACGCCATAAATTGAAGGAGACAGCTTTTCATGGCCGCTCCGATTTCATGCGCCCTCTTCAGATTTTTAACAGCATCCTGACTCTTGCCTGACTGATAGAGAATCTGGGCGGTAATCAGGCCGAGCAACCCTTCACCGAAGGGCATGCCAAGTAATTGTGTAAAGTTAACAATGGACGGCAGCAGATTGATTGCTTCATCAACATCGCCGCGCATTAAGGCATACCAGCCTGTTAGGATATAATAGTAGCCGAGATCTATCTTGCGAATATTAGACTGTGCTGCCATTTTCCGGTGCATCTCTTCAGCAGAGGCAAAATCACCTGCGCACAGGGCAGCAGCAAGCCCATGACAGGACAGGTGGTAATCCCACAGATGCACACCAGTTGCCTTTGCCAGATTCAGCCCCTGCATGACTTTATTAAGGCAGGAGTCGGCATCTGCTTTTACAAGCCATTCATACATAGCCCCAGTCAACAGGATATTAATCTGTGTCAATGCTGTGGCCCCTTTTGCCCCTTCTGCCTCGCGAAAGATATTCATCACATAGGCCGCCTTCTTAAAATTGCCTGTCCAGAAAAAGTAGACAGCTAAAATTAGACCACTCTGAATTCGCAGATTCACATCAGCGGCGGATTCCACCGATTGAAGGGTCCACTCTACCCATACCCCTATATCAGGGTGCTCTGGCTGCCGCAGCAAAAACGCGTGTAGTATGCCGCCAATGACGATTTGAGCCTTAATGTCTGCAGGAAGGGATGTCATGGATTCAAGTGGAATGGTTTCCGCCGCCTTAATCCATTTATCAAGGAAAAAGAAGCTGCCGCCCTCATACACCGCACAATTCATAATGCTTGATAATGAAATAAGCATACCCTGTCTGTCCTGCTGCGCCTGAAAGAGTTCAAAGATCTTTTCAAAATCCTCCCTTGCCTTAGCTGGATTAAAGGGCAGGCGGCATACGCCAAGATAGTAAAGAATCCATGGGGTTTCATTAACGACTGACTCCGGCATCTGCTTAATCCAATCCTCTACCATCTGGTTGCGGCCTTGAGTAATCATGGTCTGTGCATGTGTAAGTATTAAACGGGCCATTGATTCCCAGTCTTCTGCATGGCTGTAGAGGATGATAGCATCTTCTGCCTGACCTGTACTCTCTAATATCTCTGCTGCATGGCGCATTGTCTGAACAAGTTGTGCAGCCGTAAGCTGCTGCCTTGCCTGAGCCAGTAAAAATTCACGAAATAAGGGATGATATTGATAGACAGGGTCAGGGAGGGACTTTCTTGTGGTAAAGTAGTTTCTACGGTTTAATTCAGCAAGGAGCTCGCCTGCCTGATGCGAACCTGTAAGCTGCTGTGCAAGGCGGGCGGTCATTATCGGCAGAAATGCTGTCTGTAAGAGTATCTCTTGTGAAGCGGCATCCAATTTCTGAAATATCTCACCTGCAAAGTAGTCAAACATCGCCTGAGTTGTAAATCCGTCGCCATGCCTTTGCATCAAGTCTGCTGACCCCTGATGCTCAAGCATAAGCACAAGGCCAGCAGCCCAGCCATTGGTTTTAGCATGAAGTTCTTGTATTACCTCTTTGGACAGTTTTTTCAGCACTTTAAGCTGCACAATACCGCTGGTTTCCTCAGATGATAGTTTTAATTCGTTCCAGCTAAGGATATTCATCCTGTTATTAGCCCGCAGCCCTGCAAATGCAGAAGGAGGATCGGTGCGGCTGATGATAATAACATTTATACCATCTGGAATTTCGGAAAGCCCTGTCTGTATAATCTCATGCAGTTGTGAGTCTGCTGGCACATCCTGATAGTTATCAAAGACAATGGCAAAGCCGCTTTTACTCACCCCCCTTTTAATTCCCCCCTTGGTAAGGGGGGACACAGAGGGGTTA
>CAKKST010000202.1 GCA_919903585.1 Nitrospiria bacterium
TTAGGCGCCTATACAACATTAAAGGGGCTCTATGATGTTGATGCAGCAGGTATAATGAGCGGGAGGCTGGATGCGGCATCAGGCGCTGATATTTTTTCAGGCAGCAGCCTCAACCTTGAAAAGCTCAATGGGGAGGCGCGGTTTAATATTGCAAACCTTTCTGTAAAAAATCTGAAGATCCTCGGCCTTAAACTCCCGGATACCTTCTTTGATGCTGTCCAATCAGAGCTAAGGATTAATGACGGGAGGCTGAATATAAAGAGGCTGTCCTTAGAGGGGAGGGAACTGAATATTCAGGTGACAGGTGATATTATCCTTGCAAGGGAGATAAACAGCAGCCCAATGAATATCGTAGTTCGGATAAAACCATCCGTCAGATTTGAAGAGGAAAATAAAATCTTCTTCTCTATGGGAAAGGCAAAGGACAGCGAAGGGTTTTATAATATCAACATCCGCGGCACACTGAGGACGCCAAATCTGAGCTGAAAATGAGACAGGGGATGCTATACATAGTCAGCACACCAATAGGCAATCTTGAGGATATAACCCAGAGGGCGATAAGGATTTTAAAAGAGGTTTCCATCATCGCAGCAGAGGACACAAGACACACGCAAAAATTGCTGAACCATTATCAGATTGAGACGCATCAGACAAGCTACCATGATCACAATAAAGAAGAGAAGGCAGAGTTGCTCATCTCAAAATTAAAAGAAGGGAAGGATGCGGCGCTTGTCTGTGATGCAGGGACGCCGGGCGTATCTGACCCCGGCTACTACTTAATAAAAAGGGCGATAGAGGAAAATATTAAGGTCGTCCCTGTGCCGGGCGTCTCTGCTGTGATTGCCGGCCTCTCTGTTTCCGGCCTTCCGACAGACAGGTTTGTATTTGAGGGCTTTATCCCGCAAAAAAGAAATGCGAGGATTGAACATCTTAAAAAACTTGAAAAAGAAGAAAGGACAATTATTCTTTATGAGGCTCCGCACAGGTTTATTAAAACATTAAAGGACATCTATGACATCCTCGGCAACAGGAGGACGGCTGTGGCAAGGGAGCTTACAAAAATCCATGAGGAGATAGTTAGAGGCACAGTTGAAGAAATTATTAAGGCCTTTGAAGGAAAAAAAATACGAGGCGAGGTTACGATAATATTAGAGGGTGCAAAAAGAGAGGCGGAGCAGAAGATAGAGGGCATTAAGGAGGCAATACAGAGGATCATAAATGAAGAGGGTGTGAGCAGGTCTGAGGCGGCAAGGAGAGTTGCAATAAGGCTTGGCATATCAAAAAAAGAGGCGTACAAGGAGAGCCTGAAGGTTGGGGGTGCGGATGATTAAAAAGCGGGAGTGGGCATTGATTGCCTCTCTTATTACACTGCTTATCCTGCTGATAACAACCTATACAAAAGATGGCGCAATACAGTTTCGCCGTCTCTTTAATGAACCTCCTTCCGGCGCAAATATAGAAGACATAAAGGGTGATAGCCTGCAGATATATTTCTGTCCTGAGGACAGGTGCGAGGATGCGCTCGTATCTTTGATTGCAAATTCCAAAAAGAATATAAATGTTGCAATGTATATCCTTACAAGCAGGGACTCTGCATATGCCCTTGTGGATGCTGCGAAACGAGGGGTGGAGGTAAGGGTATATTTAAATAACGACCAAAGAAACGAGAAATATTCAAAGGCAGGGTTTTTAAGGAAAAAAGGCATCCCTGTAAAGCTCCATGATCATGATGGCCTGATGCACAACAAGTTTGCTATTATTGATGAGGAAATAGTTGCAACAGGCTCATTCAACTGGACCGCCTCTGCTGACACAAGGAATGATGAAAATCTGGTCCTCATAAAAAACAAACAGGTGTCCGAGGCGTATAAAAAAAAGTTTGATGCCCTATGGGAGAGGGAAAGGCAGTGATGCGGGTTTGTTTGACAAATCATAAACAGCAAGGTAAAATAAAGTATGGATGAAAACCTTTTTAGCGATTTAAAGGAGCAGATAAACAGTCAAGATCCAATAGCAGGCGGAAAAGCCGGCGCTGCTGCCCATGAAACCACGGTGCCGCCGGAAGAGCTTCAAAAGGTGAAAGAGATCGTGGATGCCCTGACTAAGGCAATAAAGATCTCCAAGATATATCCCTCAAACAATCCAATCTACCAAAAATTCATTAACGAGTTATTAAAGGAAAAATACGATTCGTATATAACAGAATACGGGAACCTCAAATTAAGATTGGCCCAGTCTAAGCTGATCTATAATGGCGCGGAGGTCTATGATAACCCTGACAGGCTTGAGAATATCGCCTTAAAGCTTTATGCAGACGGCATAAGGGAGATCACCTTTCATGAGGGATTAGACAATAGCGAACTGCTATCATTCTTGGACGCATTAAACGCAAATCTTGACCCTGAAAAAACTGATGATGATATGGTTACGCTCCTCTGGGAGAAGAATCTGCAGCACATAACCTATTTTGTTATAGATGAGGCGGCTGCTGTGGGAGAGGGCAGCGCAGCAGAGGATTTAACAGGGCGGGCGCCACTTTCAGGGTTTGTTAAGGCAGAGGAGATGGACACCCCCAAAAAGCGCCATTTAGAGGCTGAAAGCGGGATGCCGGTAACAGAGGAAAAGCCAAGGCAGCAGACTGCGCCAGAGCAGCCTGTATACAGCGTATATACGCTTACAGAGGATGAGATAGAACAGTTAAAAAAGGAAAAGGAGGCAGAGGAGAATCCTGCCTTTACATTTAAAATAATTGATATACTTTATGAGATATTATATATGGAAAGGGATTTTAATGCCTTTTCAGAGGTCGTTGATACGTTGGAAAAGGCCATTGATCTCTTAATCTCCAGAGCCGACCTTGTAAGGGCAGGAAGGCTGCTTAAAAACCTGCACGAGATATCAGGGGCAAGAGAAAAGTTTTCTGATGAGGAGCTTAACAGGGTAATCCGCGCTATTGACAGGGCGGGCGATGCAGTAAGGATAAAGGAATTGGGTGATATGCTGAACAAAAACCAGGCAATTGATATAAATGCCCTTACATCCTACCTCAGCCTTCTTAATAAGAATTCAGCAATTTCCATGTTAGAGCTTCTTGAGATAGGCAATCGCAATATCCGCAGGATCGTGTGCGATGTCATAACCGAGCTTGTTAAAGATGATATTGATCTGATAGGAAGAAAGATCAGCGATAAGAGATGGTATATTGTAAGGAACATCGTCTATGTCCTCGGCAGGGTCAATAATACAAAAAGCATTGAACATCTTAAACGGGCGCTTAAATATGATGAGCCCCGTGTGAGGATAGAGGGCATAAAATCCCTGGCCTCAATCGGCGGGGAAACCGCAAAGGATTTAATCCTTACCGCACTTAATGATAAGGATAGTCAGGTGCGCATCCATGCAGTAAGGAGCCTTGCATCCCTCAATCACAAAAAGGCTGTTGAGCCGTTAATAAATTACATAAATCAGGAGGCCTTTAAAAAAGCAGACTTTACTGAGAAAAAGGAATTTTTTGAGGCCATTGGAAAACTTGGCGCTAATGAAGCATTTCCATTTTTTAAAGGCATCCTTACAAAAAGATCATGGTTGTTTAAACGTACAAGTCAGGACGAACTAAGGGCATGCGCAGCCTTCGGCCTCGGCAAGGCGGGGACAAACGATGCCCTTAATCTTCTTCAGGCCGTTAAGGAAAAACCAGGCTCAATTGTTGAGGCAGCCCGGCTCAAGGCAATATCAGAGATAAAAAAATTGCAGGTGAAATAATAATCAGGGAGGCAAAATGCCTGAAGGCAGTGAGAAAAAATCTTCTTTTCTGCAGATAGAAAACCTTGCGCGTACAGGAAAGACGCTGGTAAACCAGTTTTATATCATACTGAAGACAGCGCAGGTGCACGACCCTAACAATGTTGCCTTTCTGCATACCATGGATAATCTTATAAAGACCCTGACACCAGTTCTCACAAAGGAGAAGGAGGCCGTATTACTGCTTAAGGGCGACTACCTCTATTTTGAGGATACAAGACTGAAGCAGGATATTGAGGGCTTTGTCAGCTTTAATTATGTAATAGCAGAGCTTAAAAAACGGGGGATCGGGTCAATAATTTTTAAAGCCGGGCTTGATCAAAAGGATTTAAGGAAATTTATCCATATCTTTTTAAATTTTACAGCCGCAAAGGGCGCTGTTTTTGAGGCATTGGAGATTCAGCTTGATGATGCCGGCATAAAGGGCGTAGATATTGATAAGATAAAACATGAAAAAGAAGATGCCAGCTTTACTGAGGCGCAGGGCGCAAAGGAGATTGCCAAAAAAAGTTATTTTAATGCTGTGGCAGTCACTAAGGAGATCATGGGTAATGCAAGGCTAAACCAGACAGTGAATATCAAAAAGGCAAAAAGGGCTGTACAGTCTATTGTAGATATTATCCTTCACGAGGAGATATCCATCCTCGGCCTGACCAGCATAAAGAATTATGATGAGTATACATATAATCACTGTGTTAATGTATGCATCCTTGCCATTGCCCTCGGCCAGAGGCTCGGCTTTTCCAAGACCCATCTGTCTGACCTCGGCATGGCAGCCCTTTTCCATGATATCGGAAAGATTGCTATTCCTATTGAGGTAT
>CAKKST010000203.1 GCA_919903585.1 Nitrospiria bacterium
GTAATGCAGTGTAAACACTCTCCAACTCTTGCATGACTCCCAAAGCAGTTGTGAACTGCTCATTCAAACTTAACATAGCTTCTGTTTGTTTTTGTCTTCCTTGTCCGCTTGAGGCATTCCAAGCGTTTTTTATAGGCTCATACTTTTCGACATAGTAAGTCTTCAGATTTCCCCTTATAATGCGTATAAGTTGAATGCACGCATCAGAATATTTTTGAACGACTTCTTGATTCTTTCTAATAAAATCAATTAAGTAACCTTGTCTTTTTTGCTCAATATAGAGTCTTGCTGCCTCAGAAGCTGCCGTTGAAATCAGAGCCATATCATTGGGTGAAACAGACACCTTTAATGCTTTTGCTGCTTCTATGGCATTTTTGTTTATGTCCTTTGCTAATTGATCAAATGTATCAATACTTACCAATTCACCCCCTGACAACTTCACGAGCAAATTTGCATATTGCGTAAAAGCGTTATTTAACTCAGCAAGTGAGGATTGCGTTCTCTTAATATCTAAATAAATCGGCGGCTTTTCCATTGACCAATCGTATTTCTCACCAGGCTGAATTATAAGTTGACTAAATTTTGATTCGGAATTAGCAGAAAAACCTTCTATAAAACCTGATCTGGTCCAGTTATAATTCACAGACATGGCAGCATCTATGCCTGTACTGGCTTCTTGGACTGCACCGTTAAATTTGACAATAGAGCTGGAATTAATAGAGGCGCATCCTACTACTCCTAAAATAAGAACTACAATTAGAATATATATACGGGCGAAGTATTTTCGAGCCATATCTTTCTCCTTAATTTATTGGTTATTCGAACAGGTCATTAGGTATGAAATAATCACACGCTATACAAAAATATAACGACCTCCTTTCCCTGCTCGCAGTGAGCAGATAACGTTTCCGTTGCAAAAGAAGCCCGAAGGGTTTGGACTTTGGTCTTTTGCACCGTGTTAGCCGCCGTTGCAGGCATAAAAATAGATCATGGATTTACCTTCCTTTTCTTTCAATTACTAGTGAAGAAGACTTTATCGTGGTTAAGATGTCCTCAATAGCTTTGAGTGTTTCGAGTCTTGGATCAATCTTTGCCTCCTTTTCCCTGACTTCAACCCTTGCCTTCTCTTCCTTGACTTCAACCTTAGCCGGAATTGGTGTTTTCATCAGATCCTGAACCTTTGCATAGACCATTCTTAATTGCGTAGTCTGCTCGCGGATAGCTTCGATTTCTTTGTAATAACGCTCTCGTACATTAGGATCGCACGGACCGGTATTAAATAAACTGCACGCGGCCACATACTCATTTTGCATAGCAACATTAATCTGATCGAACTCCTGAGCTAGTTTAACGGCCTTATTACCGAATTCCTGCCCAGCACTTACTTTTGCAAGCTTCTTTAAACCCTCAATTGATTCTGTTAATTTGAACGACCACTCTGTCGTATAGATCTTGAATGCCTCACGGCAATCTTTATAGATGTATACTGGCCCCACTGTAGGTGGGGGACATTCAGTCACAATGAACTTTGAACAAGATCCTTGGATTACAAACAATGAGAACAAAGCTAAAGCCAAATTCAATTCTTTACGTTTCTTTAAGATTAATCGAATATACATTTTCCTTAACCTTCCTTTCTTGCCTGCAATGAGCGGCTAACTCGTTCATATCCGAACTGTTTCGCTTTTTGTCCAGATTTGGGATGATATCCGAAGTATTTCGGATATTCCAATTCTGGCTGAA
>CAKKST010000204.1:0-7547 GCA_919903585.1 Nitrospiria bacterium
TTGCCCGCCAACTTCGTAACTATTGTCTGCTGAGAGACATGGCAGTCACTGCATACTGCCCAGTTTCTATGGGCAGAATGCGACCAGTTTCTGTACTCCTGTATCATTGTATGGCACATAATACAGAACTCAGGTTTATCATTCATAATAGAAGAGCCCTTTAGTGTGAGTGGTAAAAGGGGGATAAATAGGACAGCCACAAAACCGATTACAAGAAATATCTTATAAGGTCTTCTTAGGGCATCCTTTTGTATTAAGCCGCGAGGGGTAATTTTAAACTTTATCTTTTTCACAAACTTCCTCCTGAGATTTTTAAAATATAAAAACCCCCGTCTCTCTTAGGGGGAGGAGGGAAGGGCGGGAGGTTTATGGATACTTAAACAGCAATAACCGTGCCAGTTAAAATGAATTTGATCAATCCTGACTGATTGGCAATCTAACCTCTTAATTTTTCAAGACTTTTAGGTTGGATGAGAGAAGATACCGTTGTGGATGATTCAGTAAAATAAAACCTGTATGTAATGCATTTTTGTATCATTTCCTACAAAAAGGTAGGAGAACCTTGAAACATTTTTGTAGGCATTGCATATTTATAGGTTCCTCTTTAATATTCATCTCCTTATGACACCTCACAGATAACTTTTGGATCAATGTTACTAAGGTCTAATATCTACAAGATACTCCTTATCATAAAACTGCTCACTATTACTATCAGCCCATGGATCCCTGTAGGCTGCCACAGCCTGATTAATACGCTCCCTGAACTGTTCTACAATACCTAATTTATCTTTAACAATAACATCGCGTATGTGATCTATTCCTATTCTTTCAATAAAATGACTGGTACGCTCCAGCCATCTCGCATTCTCACGATAATACTGAATAAATAAACCTGTAAGGTCAAGCGCCTCCTCTTTAGTCTTAACCACAGAAAGAAGTTCTGCAACCCTTACCTTGATTCCTCCGTTGCCTCCCACATAAACCTCCCACCCTGTCTGTATCCCCACTACGCCGATATCCTTAATTCCGGACTCAGCACAGTTTCTTGGACAGCCTGAGACAGCCATCTTGATCTTGGCTGGACACGGAATCCCCTGATATCGCTGCTCCATCTCTATCCCCAATGCTATAGAATCCTGAACCCCAAAGCGGCAGAATGTGTCGCCTACACAGGTCTTACAGGTGCGCACTGCCTTACTATATGCATGACCCGAGGGCAATCCAATATCTGACCAGACCGATGAAAGCTGTTCACCTTGTATTCCTATTAGATCAATTCGCTGACCTCCTGTAATCTTTACCATTGGCACGTTGTATTTATCTGCAGCATCTGCTATACGCCGAAGCTGTTCAGGGGTTGTCACGCCGCCATAGATGCGGGGAACTACAGAAAAGGTGCCATCCTTCTGAATATTGGCATGAAATCGGTCATCAACAAAACACGCGTCATCCTCATATTCATAATCATTTAGATAAAGTTCTGAAAGCATATAATTTAGGCCAGGCTTGCAGGCATCGCATCCTATACCATTCCCAAGGGCATTGAGTATAGCACTGACTGATTTAAGGCCTTGGGTGATGACCTCTTTTTTAATATCTTCCCATGTCATTGGAAGGCACTTACAAAATAATTGCAGGCCTTCCTGCCTGATATATTCCCCTCCCAGTGTCTCTTGTAATATCTGATCAATCAAAGGGGCGCATCCTTTGCAGGAGGTGCATGCCTTTGTTTTTTCAGAAACCTCCTCTTTACTTGTCAGGCCGTATTCCTCTATGGCCCTGACAATGGCGCCCTTGCTTACACCCATACAGCCGCAGATAGTAGCGCTGTCAGGCATTGAGGCTACAGAGGTAATAGCGCCGGGCTGGCCGGTCAGCAAATATTTTCTATGAAGGGTGATGTCCTCCCGATTTCTTATATATTCATAAAAACGATTATACTCATCCAGATCTCCAAGAAGAATAGCCCCAACTACCCTCCCTCCCTGAATTACTGCCTTCTTGTATAGCGAAGCCCCCGGATCGCTATAAACCAGCGCCTCGGACCCTGCGCTCTCTTCATAAAAATTTCCTATAGAGGCCAATGGGATGCCCGCAACCTTGAGTTTAGTCGCTACTACTGAACCCTCATAGCGAAGCGTGGAATTTCCGGCAATCGCATCTGCAGCCACCTTTGCCTGCTCCATCAAAGGCGCTACAATCCCATAGACCTTTCCACGATGCTCTGCACATTCACCAACTGCATATATGTCAGGATTGCTGGTCTGCATATAATCATCCACAACAATCCCCTGATTCACCTTAAGGCCGGCCTCTCTGGCCAATTCAACATTGGGGCGTATGCCTGTTGCAATCACAATCATATCTGCCTGATAGATCTTGCCATTAGTAAAGCGAAGGCCTTCAACGCGGCCATTGCCAATAACCTTCTCTGCGCAATGCCCCAGCAATACATTAATGCCGAGTTTATTAATCTCTTTTTTCAAAATCTCCGCTGCCGCAGCATCAAGCTGCATGTCCATGAGCCTATCCATTAAATGGGCAACAGCAACCTCTATCCCCTGAAGGGCGAGCCCCCGCGCTGCCTCAAGCCCCAGGAGCCCTCCACCAATTACAATTGCCTTTCTGCTATTCTTTGCCCAATTGAGCATGGCTTGGGTATCATCCAGATTTCTAAAGGTAAAAATACCGGGGGTCAGCTTGCCTCTGGTTTTTACCCCTTTAATCGGTGGGATAAAGGCATAGCTGCCTGCTGCTATAAGAAGCTTGTCAAAGGTATAAACATCACCGGCATCTGTGATTATTATCTTTTCTTTTGGTTTGACACTGTTCACAGATACGCCGAGGTGAAGGTCAATTTCATTTTTCTTATACCACTCAGGGGTATTAAGTATAATTTCTTCAACCTTTGCATCACCAGAGAGAACAGATGAAAGGAGAACCCGATTGTAATTAACATGGGCCTCAGACCCGAAGATTGTAACCTGCATATCCTTTTTCAGCGTCCTGAGATGCTCCACAGCGGCAACACCTGCCATACCGTTCCCAATAACTACAAGACGCCCGCCATCTTTTACAATATCCTTCTTTTGTTTCTTTGGTGGCCTGTATGCTTTTTTCATTTTATTTAAAGTCATCAACAATAATCCTTCGAGGCTCTTGCAAAACTGTTTGTCATCCCCGAATGCTTTTATCGGGGATATGGTTTTTCAAGCACTTAGAACCAGATTCCCGCTCAGAAACTCTGCGGGAATGACAGAATTGGGACTTTTGCAAGAGCCTCCTTCATTAAAAAATAAAAATCCCTCCCCCCCTTTTGTGTGGGAGGAGAGAGGTAAGGAATGAGGGATTTTATGAATATCAAATGGCAATAATCGTGCCAATTGAAATGGGTTTGATCAATCATGACTGGATAGTAAGCTAACCAGCTGATTCTTCAAGGTTTTTTAGTAAATGGTAAAGGGTATTATTGAAGGTGGTTTAGCAAAACAAAACCTACATACAATGCATTTTTGTATTATTCCCTACAAAAAGGTAGGAATATTTTAGAACATTTTTGTAGAAAAAATAAGGGTGCATATTTAGTGTATGGTAGTATAATCAGAGTGCAATATTATATTTCTTTAATTTGTAACCAAGCTGTCTTGGCGTGATACCAAGCATCCTTGCAGCCCTTGCCTGTATCCCGCCGCACATCTTCAATACCTCTGATATCCTCTGCTTCTCCAGCCCTTCAACAGACCTTGTTAAGGAACTATTGATAGCAACAGCCTCATCACCTGTTTTTAATGAGGATAACACATTCGTCTTTGGCAACAATATATCCTCTGTCTGCAACAGATTCTTGTCCGACATAATAACCACGCGCTCTATATAATTTTCAAGCTCCCTCACATTGCCGGGCCAGAGGTATTCCATTAACCTTGTAATGGCCGATGGGGACAACTTAATCTTTTTATTATTCTCCTTATTGAACCGCTTCAAAAAGTAATCTAACAGAAGGGGGATATCTTCACGTCTCTCTCTTAAAGAAGGCATAAATACGGGAACAACATTCAGCCTGTAGTATAAATCCTCCCTGAATTCCCCATTTTTTACTGCCTCTTCAAGGTTTTTATTTGTTGCAGCAATTATCCTTATATTAACACTGATTGTCTTTGTCCCGCCGAGGCGCTCAAATCTCCTATCCTGCAGGACACGAAGCAACTTTATCTGTGTCTGAGGTGAGATGTCTCCAATCTCGTCTAAAAAGATCGTACCTCCATTTGCAAGCTCAAATCTGCCGATCCTCACCTGTATCGCCCCTGTAAAGGCGCCCTTCTCATGGCCAAAAAGCTCGCTTTCAAGGAGTGCATCAGGCAGGGCGCCGCAATTGACCTTTATAAAGGGTTTATCTGCCCTGTGGCTATTATAATGTACTGCCCTCGCAATAAGCTCCTTTCCCGTACCGCTCTCTCCTCTCAGCAGGACTGTGGCATTGCTCTGGCTCACCCTCTCTACTGCATCATATACTGCCTGCATCTTATCACTGCTGCCAACTACATTTTCAAGCCTGTATTTTGTCTTCAGCTCCTTTTTAAGATGTATGTTCTCATCAATTAGCTCCTGCCTCTCCTTTTCAATCATCTGATTCAGTTTTATTGCCTGGCCTGCAAGTGAGGCAATGATGGTTAACAACCTTACATCCTCTTCAAAAGAGACATCCTTTGCAAAGAGCTTGTCCACGCTTAAGACGCCCACAACATCATTATGAACCTTTACAGGGACGCATATAAAAGAGATATTGCTCTTTTTAATATCACCCCTCGCCTTTGTCCTGTTGAGAAACCTCGGTTCTTTACCAATATCAGGGACTATTATAGGCTCTCCAGTCTCCACCACCTTGCCTGTAATACCCTCGCCAATCTTATACAGGCCTCTCTCCTTTTCCTCCCCTGTAAGCCCATGGGCAACCTCAATCTTTAATTCCTTTGTATCCTTATCAAGAACCGTAAGCGTCCCCCTGTTCATGCCCATGTTATTTGCAAGAATATCCATTATAGAGTTCAGCATCTCTTCAAGGTTTAAAGACGAGCCGAGCCTCTTTGAAATTTCATAAAGAGTTGTAAGCTCTAATATCTTCTTGTTTAATGCGCTTATGGCGGTTGTCTCTTTACTCACGGTAATCTAAAAAATCCCCTTAATATCTTCAATCTTCCAGTCTGCACAGACAGACATCTTACCAATCCTTTCAGGCAGTATAAACCTTATCTTCCCCCTTGAGACCTTTTTGTCATGCTGCATTATTTTTACTGCCTCCTTAATCCTTAGTCCCGGCATCTCTGTGGGAAGGCCGATCCTATTCAGCAGGTCATTTATCCTTTTATATACATCATAATGGCATAAATTTAGATGAACTGCAAGTTTTGCTGCAAGCGCCATACCAATTGCCACTGCCTCTCCATGTTTAAATTTTTTATATCCTGTTATAGTCTCTATTGCATGACCAAAGGTATGGCCAAAATTCAATAGTGCCCTCCTGCCGCTGACCTCCCTTTCATCCTCTTCTACAATCCCAGCCTTGATTTCGCATGACCTTTTAATTATATATAAAAGATTATCCGTTTTCTGAGAAAGAATATCATTCAAATTTTCCTCAAGATAACTAAATAAGCCTTCATCAGCTATAACGCCATATTTAACCACCTCTGCCATGCCTGCAATGAATTCACGCCTCGGCAGTGTATGCAGTGTATCAATATCTATCAATACCAGTCCCGGCTGATAAAAGGCGCCAATGAGGTTCTTGCCCTTTTTGTGGTCAACCCCTGTTTTTCCGCCGACACTGCTGTCAACATGGGCAAGTAGGGTTGTGGGAACCTGAATGTATGGAATACCCCTCAGATATGTGGCTGCTGCAAAGCCTGTTATATCGCCAATAACCCCGCCGCCGAGGGCGATCAGCGCCGAGCTGCGTTCAAATTTAAGAGAAATAAGCTTATCATAAATATCTGAGACTGTTTTAAGGGTCTTATATCTCTCCCCATCTGGTATGGTAATGATAAAGGGCATAAAACCAACATTCTTTAGTGAAGCGCTTATCTTACTGCCAAAAAATTTCCTGACTATTGGATTTGTTACCACCCCAATCTTTCCCTTAAGACCGATCACAGAGAGGCGATTCCCAATATCCTTCAAACAATCTCGGCATATAATAATATCATAGCTCCTGTCGCCTAAGGCAACCTTAATTCCTTCCAATATTTTTCTCCTTTAATATTACTTTTATTCTCTCAGCAAGCTCTTGTGGTGTTAAATCAGAGGTATCAATCAATACATCTGCCTTTAAGTACGCCTCTCTCCTTCTATCCAAAAGCCCTTCAATCTTTTTCAACGGATCAGCAGCTTTTAAAAGCGGCCTGACGCCCTCTTCATTCCTTATCCGTTTTAAGATTGTATCAGGTCTTGCTGTAAGGCATATTATTATAGCGGATCTTCTTTTTAACAGGGATAGGTTTTCACTATTTACAATTGCACCACCACCAGTTGCTACAACTGTATTTTCTTTTGCGGCAATATCCTTTATTACTTCCTTCTCTAAGCTTCTAAAATACGCCTCGCCATATTCATCAAAGATCTCGGTAACCTTTTTACCCCCTGCCTTCTCTTCAATAAGAACATCTGTATCTACAAAATCAAGGCCATACTCCTCTGATAATATTTTCCCAACAGTGGATTTTCCTGTGCCCATAAAGCCAGTGATAACTATGTTCTTCACCTTAATATCCGCATTTCACCCTCCCCCTGTCCCCCTCCCATCAAGGGAGGGGGAATAAATGGTAAAGACAATAAAAAAGTTCCCTCTCCCCTTGTGGGAGAGGGTTAGGGTGAGGGGTAGTGCTATATCCCCCTTACATATTTTATATAACTGCTATAATTCCTCTTCATCTCCTTTAAACTGTCTCCGCCAAATTTCTCAATCATGGAATTGGCGATCTCAAAGGCAGCAACAGCCTCACCAACAACGGCTGCTGCAGGGACTGCGCATACATCTGACCTCTCTACAGAAGCATGAAAGGTTTTTTTTGTAGCAATATCCACAGATTTAAGCGGCTTCATTAGCGTAGGTATAGGTTTCATTGCAGCCCTTATTATAATATCCTCGCCATTCGTCATGCCGCCCTCAATACCACCGGCGCTATTTGTCTTTCTATGAAATTTTTTATTTCGTTTATCATAAAATATCTCGTCATGAACCTCTGATCCCAATCTCCTCGCTGACTCAAAGCCAAGACCTATCTCCACACCTTTTATGGCCTGAATACTCATTACAGCCATAGAAAGCCTCGCATTCAGTTTCCTGTCCCACTGGGTATGGCTTCCAAGGCCTACAGGGAGGTTTGCAACTATAATCTCAAATATGCCTCCCATTGAATCGCCTGCCTTCTTTGCAAAGTCTATCCTTTTTATCATCTGCTTTTCTGCTTTTCCATCAGCGCAGCGAAGGGGTGATTTCTCAGCCTTTTTTTCTATATCCTCAGGGCTTAATCCCTTTTTATCACTTCTCA
>CAKKST010000204.1:7557-9581 GCA_919903585.1 Nitrospiria bacterium
CACTTCTCACGCCGCCTATCTCTACAACATGACTGATAATCTTTATATTAAATTCTTTTAATAATATTTTGCATACTGCGCCAATTGCAACCCTTATTGCGGTCTCACGCGCACTCGCCCTCTCAAGGACATTCCTAATATCCTTATGCCCATATTTTATCAGGCCTGACAGGTCTGCGTGTCCAGGCCTTGGCCTTGTAACAGGGCTTAGGCTTCCGGCATATTCAGGTAATATTGAAAGCCCTTTTTCCCAATTTATCCAGTCCCTATTTTTAATGAGAAGGCAGACAGGGCTGCCCAGAGATATCCCCCATCTAACGCCTGACAGGATATCTACTTTGTCCTTTTCTATCTGCATCCTGCCTCCGCGGCCATAGCCAACCTGCCTTCTGGCAAGTTCTCTATTGATTTCGTCCTGTAAAATCTGTACTCCTGCCGGAAATCCATCCAGAATCCCTATCAAGCCCTGACCATGTGATTCTCCGGCAGTTAGATATCTTAACATATTCACCCCGTTAGAAAAGAGGTTCTGGCCTAACTATCTTCCTACCCCATATAGATAAAAGCTATATTGAAGATTTTCTAACGGGGTAAACCTCTATATTAAAAAAAATGTCCGCCTGTAGCGGACATTATATTAAAATATTATTAATCTTTCAAGTTACTTAAACTACAGCGGTTGTAAATCTGTGATCTTTGGTGTTATAAATATAACAAGCTCCTCAGGCTTTTCATATATATATTCCTTCTTAAACAGCCAGCCGAGTATTGGTATCTTTGAAAGCCATGGCACCCCCTTCACGCTGTTATCATTTCTCCTCTTGTATATGCCGCCGATTACTATTGTATCACCATTATTTACAAGCACATCGGTCTTTGCCTCTTTCGTTGAGATGGTCGGCGCATTACCAGCAGCCCTGTTAGAAAAATCAGGCTCATTCTTTTCTATCTTAATTGACATCATGATATGATTATCAGCCGTAACATGCGGCGTAACCTTTAACTGCAGCACCGCATCAATCCACTCTGTTTTGGTGCCCTGAGTAGATACGGATTCATAGGGTATTCTATAACCTGTCTGGATAAAGGCCTCTTTATTATCAAGGGCCAGTATCTTTGGATTAGACAATACCTTCCCTTTACCACTTGATTCCATTGCTGATAACTGAAAGTCAAGATTGAATGTTCTTTTCGCGTTACTGAACAGAAAACCTATAGCGCCGCCTGAACCGGCTCCAACTGCAGCAGGCAGATTAACGAGAAATCCAGTATCATTAACACCAATACCATTGCTAAGAGGGGAATAGGTTGTATCAGATGAGCTCTGCTTCGTACCGCCGCCATATAACGAATAATTTCCCATCTCTCTGTCACTCCGCGAGTGGGCAATACCTCTCTGATCAGCGCCCCACTGAACCCCGAGCTCCCTTACAAAGGTAGTATCTGCCTCAACTATCCTTGCCTCTATCATAACCTGAGGCACCTTCCTGTCAAGGGTCCTGATCATCTCAGTAACCTCATCAACACTCTTTGAAATATCCTTTATAACTATAGCATTGGTCTTATCCTCTACTACGAGGCTGCCCCTCGGTGTAAGTGATTTTTTTAATGTCTCCAGAAAGTCTTTTGCGCTGCCGTAATTTACATATATTATCTTTGTTATAAGGTCGCCTGACTTTTGCTCAGCCTCCTTTGCCTTTGCCTCAGCAGTGAGCTGATCTTCTATATTCTTCAATGTAGCTACCCTGATGATATTACCCTCTCTAAGATAGCCGAAGTTGTTCATCTTTAATATAAGATCAAGCGCCTGATCCCATGGCACATTTAAGAGTTTTATGGTAATCTTACCCTTTACATCATCACCTGCCGCAAGGTTGTATCCGCTGACATCTGCAATCAGCCTCAGGACATTGCGGATATCTGCATCCTGAAAATCAAGGGATATCCTCTTTCCTGTAAATTTCTTTGAAGACACAACATCTTTATAGGCAAACACCTCCCTTTGCTGGACAACTCTCTTTTGA
>CAKKST010000205.1 GCA_919903585.1 Nitrospiria bacterium
ACGCCTTTTTGCAGTCATCTGCGCAGTATTTTTCATCAATCACATATAAAAACGGAAATGCCTGCTCAAAGGGGATGTATGCTGCCTTTGTCTTATTCATGCCAAAGTTAAATTCATTCGGCCTTTCAGATGGACATGCCTGCGCACAGGCATCGCAGCCAACGCATTTATCATTTACATAGCGCGGCCTGACCTTGATTGTTGCATCATAATTGCCCTCTTCGCCTGTAATTTTTTCCACCTCTGCGAGGGTATAAATAGTAACATTTGCATTATTTTTTATTCTTTTGAACTGCATCTCAAGGCCGCAGTTTGGAGGACAGAGCTTTGGAAAATATTTATTGAGCTGTGCCACCCTCCCGCCAAAATAGGGGTTCTTTTCAACTATGGTAACTTTATAGCCTGCCTCTGCCGCCTCAATGGCAGCAGTAAGGCCGCTCATCCCCCCGCCTATGATTAGTAAACCTTTTTGATCAGGCATGAAGCTATCTCCCTTTTCATTTGAAAAGCTTTTTCACCCTCCCCCTACCCCCTCCCGTCAAGGGAGGGGGAATAAAAAGTAACCCATCCCTTCTGGAAGGATTACCCTTAGATTCCCTCTCCCCTTGCGGGAGAGGGTTAGGGTGAGGGGGATATACATGTCATTCCTGCGAAGGCAGGAATCCAGTTTATATATTACAACGGTATTCGGGGTCGTCCCTGACCCCGTTCCTGCTGAGTAGGGGTTCAAAATTTTGAACCCCTACAGGGACGAGCCTGACTACCGCAATCTTCTTCTGGATTCCCGCTAAAAGCATGCGGGAATGACAAACAATAAAATAGTCTAGCCGCAGGCTTCAGCCTGCGCTCTAAAATTGCCCTAATTGCGCAAACTAAAGTTTGCGGATACTTGCTAATAAGTTCATAAGTAATAAAACATATTATGGTATTGTCATTCCTGCGTGTCTTTGGCAGGAATCCAATATTTACAAAGACATGGATGCCCGACAAAAACCTTCGGGCATGACAAAATAGCAACCTTACTTATGAACTCATTAGTAAATTTAAAAAAGACGAGGGCTGAGATTTATAGTCTCAGCCCTCTTCATCTCCACTAACTACGGGAATAACTGGACATAGGGAACCTTCTTGAAATCCCACTTTCCTGTTGTAGCGTCGTATTTTGAATTTGTGAAGCACTTCCAGTTGTCATCATCTATAAAGTCTTTATCTGACCTATAGTAGTAGCCGGGGTATCTTGTCTCTTCCCTGAAGAGGATGTGTCTTGCATGCGCCTCAGCAGTAAGAAGCCTGTGGTAGTTTTCCCAGCATCTGAGTAATTCATGGAGATTGGATGCTGCGAGCCTGTTGGCATCCTCTTTCAGGAGCTCAAGCCTTTTGAGGCCTTCCTCAAGCATGGTCCTGCTTGTCTTGAACCATGTGCTCACGCCGCCAAAGTATTCGTCCGCTATCTTCATAAGCCTCTTCTGGAACATGTCAGGCTTGATAAAGTGGGGATTGACACTTACAGTATGCGGCGAGGTGGTATATGTCTTGTATTTCTCATAGACCTCATAAGGCAGATACATCTCTGCCATAAGGTCCTCTTTCTTTTCTTTTATGGCAGGCTTGAAGTCCGGATTGTCAAATATATATGCAAGTGCGGACTTTCCAACGATCCTTCCCTCCGCATGTGAGCCTGAGGAAAACTTGTGCCCTGATGCACCAACTGTATCACCGGCCATGAAGAGGCCATTTACTGTTGACATCCTGTTATAACCCCATGCCCATTCTTTTGGGGTATTAGGAATATCGCCGGGACCGCTTACCCAGAAGCCTGCGCATCCTGCATGTGAACCAAGCAGATATGGCTCAGACGGAATAATCTCTGATGGTGTCTTGTCAGGCTCAATGTTGTTAGCAGCCCACATACCTACCTGTGCAATGGTCATGTCAAG
>CAKKST010000206.1 GCA_919903585.1 Nitrospiria bacterium
GGAGCTTCAGGGCGTAATTGCGCATGAGATGTCGCATATCAAAAATTATGATATACGAACTATGACGGTTGTTACAGTGCTTCTTGGAACTATTGTCCTGTTAGCTGACTGGGCAAGCCGCTCCATGTATTATGGCAGACAGAGAAGGGATTCTAAAAGCAAGGGCGGCCATCCTGCTGTTGTAATAATCTTGCTGGTATTAGTTGTTCTTTCGCCGATTATCTCCAGAATCATTGCAATGGCAGTATCAAGGCAGCGGGAATATCTTGCAGATGCATCAGCAGCAGAGCTTACGAGGCATCCCCTTGGCCTTGCAGTCGCCTTGGAAAAGATTGCAAAGGCAAATTCACCAGTAATGAGCGCACATAAGGGGACTGCCCATCTCTTTATAAGCGACCCTCTTCATAGAAAACTGGATAATAAGGAGGGCATTGTTGCAGATATATTTTCAACACATCCGCCAATAGAAAAAAGGATTGAAATATTAAAAAACATGGCGTATATTAATACATCAAAAACAGGGTGAGCCTATGGCTGAAAAGAAAAAACTGGGTGAGATGCTTGTTGAGGCTGGTTTAATTGATAATATACAGCTTCAGGCGGCATTAGGGCATCAGAGACAATGGGGCGGGAAGCTCGGGGAAATCATAATTGAAATGGGCTTCATAAATGAGCATACCCTCGCTGATTTTTTTGAGGCCCATCTGAATATCCCCTGCCTTGACCTTTCTGACTTTGAGATTCCAGAAAATGTAAGGGGCATGCTAAAGGATGAGCTTATAAAAAAATATGGCATCATCCCCATAGCTTATGAAAACAAGGTCATTACAATTGCAATGACAGACCCCTCTGATATAAAGACAATAGATGAACTACAGTTTGCAACTGGCTATAAGATTAGGCCTATCCTTGTGTTTTCTCAGGATGCAAAGAGGCTGATACAGAGATATTTTGGAGAGGAAGTTGTAGAAGGACAGCGGCATAAAATCAATGTGCCGGACATTAAAGAGGGCAAGGGCTTTGAGATAATAAGGGATGAGACCAAGTTAGCCCCTGTAAAAAAAGAGGTGACAGTAAAAAACTATCTGGATGCACTGACAAAATTATTGGTTGAAAAGGGTCTTATAACAAAAGATGAATTACAGGAAAGAATCAAAGAAGAAACAAAATAAACCCTATTAGAAAGGATTGGGCTTGGGGTGAGGCTTTCTAACGGGGTAAAGGAGACTGCAATGGCGAAAAAGGTATTTCCACCAGCAATTGTTTTTAACCCGGCGCCTGCAATAATGGTAAGCTCTCAGGGAAAGGATGGCAGGGCAAATATAATCACCGTCTCATGGGCAGGCGTCCTCTGCTCAGACCCACCGATGATAGGAATATCCATAAGGCCGAACAGGTATTCGCATGGCATAGTAAAGGAGGCTATGGAATTTGCCCTTAACTTTCCATCTGCTTCTTTAATAGAGGCAGTAGATTACTGCGGCTCTGTATCTGGAAAGGATGTAGATAAATTTGCCGGCGCAGGGCTTACACCTGTTCCTGCAAGCAAGATAAAGGCGCCTATCATAAAGGAATGTCCTATTAATGTGGAATGTCGGGTAAAACAGATAATACCCCTCGGCTCCCATGACCTTTTCATAGGGGAAGTCGTTGCCTACCATCTTGATGAGGAGATAATTGTAAAGACAAACAAGGCAGATGCAGAAAAGGCAGAGCCTGTTGCCTACTGCCCCGGCACACTTGAATACAGAAAACTCGGCAGCGTCATCGGCACCTATGGCTTCACAAAGGGGAAGGCAAAGTGATAGTAATAGAGGGGCGATGCTTGCACAGCTTAGCAGATTGCTGAAAAACTTAACAATCTCTGATTACACAGATAAAAGATCAGATTACACAGATTAAAACTCCTTATTTACGGACAGATTTGTCTGTATGCTTGGGCGAAGTCCCCTCACTTGTCATTGCGAGGCGTCCTGAACGAAGTGAAGGAACTCCGAAGCAATCTCAGATGTTCGGGACAGGCTCCGAAATCGGGACTGTCCCCGTCTGATATTACAGAAGTTCAATTCCACTTATCCCCTTTACCTTTTCATGGAGTTTTCTGTCAGCAGTAATGAATCTGCATTTCAATCTCTGTGCAAGTTCG
>CAKKST010000207.1 GCA_919903585.1 Nitrospiria bacterium
ATCCCGGCGCGCATCTTGGAGAAGGTGAAGAATACGGCATTAAGAGGATTGCTGACTCAGTAAATCTCCTATTATCAAAAAGTAAGGGCAACAATCTCACGCTCCTCCTTGAGACTACTGCTGGTCAGGGAACCCATTTGGGCCACAGGTTTGAACAGTTAGCTGAGATTATCAATCTTGTTGAACAAAAGGAGAAGATGGGCGTTTGTGTTGATACATGCCATATCTTTGCTGCAGGATATGATATATCAGCAGAAGAAGGCTATATTAAAACCTTTGATGAGTTTGATAGGATAATCGGCCTGAAAAGGCTGAAGCTCTTTCATCTTAATGACTCAAAAAAGGGATTGGCAAGCCGTGTTGACAGGCATGAGCATATTGGTAAAGGTATGCTCGGATTAAGCGCCTTTCGTATGCTCATGAATGACAAACGATTTAAAAATATTCCAATGATCTTAGAGACGCCAAAGGGGAAGAAGATGGAGGAGGATAAAATAAACCTGAGCACCCTAATGTCATTAATCAACTCAAGCCTCTAATGATGTTATCTTGCCGAAAGACCTTGCCATGTTTCTGGTTCGCTATACTAAAGTAAATCTGTATGTGGTTCGCAATCTCTTTTTATTGCCACTTATTATTTCTTATACTTCATGACATGGTATTTTAAGACACCTGTCTGCTGCCAGGCAGGCATGAAAAAGATATTACAAAATGTTGAAAAAAGCTGGGAAGTGGGAAAAAGCTGAGGAATTAAGCTTTTTATACCGGGATTTCTTCAGGCTTAAGCCAGACAGCCTTGCCATCTTTCCATATAACAATAGGATTGCCCGCCTGTTTGTGTTTAAGCAAGGCTTCACGCACACCCTGAACAAGAGCCTTCGTAATCTTATCAGGGTCAGAAAACACCTCTGTGATTTTGTCTCTATGTCTTTGTTTTATTCCCATATCTATTATAAATATAATACCATATTGCCTCGTCCTTGACAACCAAAAGATGCGGCTGATGGTTACTCATAAATAGCAAATCCTTTTAACATTAATAAAGAAATAAAGTTAGCGTATCTGTCTGCTGTCAGGCAGGTATGAAAAAGCTATTACAAATTGCTGGAAAAAGCAAGGTCAAAAGGCACAAAGGAGTCAGGCCATTTTGTAATTCTATCTGATAGAGTCGAAGAAAAGGCGATGTTTTTTAAATATTTTTGCAGAAGACTAAAGGGTGTGTGATAGGTAGCCCCGACCCCCCGCTTCCCTCCAAAGGTTAATAGAGTCAATAAAATTTTCTCATGGTGTTGAAGTAAGGTTCTCTTTCTTCTCAAGTATCTTTATCGCTTTCATGTTGTTAAACCTATTTTACCTCATAAGCCTTAGTCAAATAATCAAAGCTCATATTCGCCTGCACGGCATTATGCGGAATCAAAACATATTTCCACGGTTTGCCGCTGTTTTGGGCTGTGAAATCAGTTGCGTTTTTACAATACTCTAATGCTGCCTGTGTTTTCTCCTGAACATCAGAAGATTCAATATCACCCTCTTTTTTGGTTTCTATTATATAAATCATATCCGCTGTTTCTACCACAAAATCAGGATGGTATGATTTTGAATTATGCTTCCAGTAGATATGGAACTGATTTTGAGCGGGTCTCAGCCATTTTAAAACTGCCTTGTCATTTTCCAGAATTACTGCAAAATCTTTTTCAGTCTTAGAGTCAAATTTATAAAGATTATGGTAGGCTTTTCTAAAGCCGCTAAACACCTTGTTTGGAATGGCGCTTGTTGGCGTAATCGTCTCGGTAAAGTGACGGATGCTGTCTTTTGTGTATTTTGAAAAGTTATGCTCTCCAATCTTTGTGAAAGGCTTTACAACAGGCTTTTCAAAACCCGGCGCCTCGCAATAAAAATGCTCCATCATCTGGGAATAGATATACTGCCCTATTTCTTTTTTGTGATATTGGACCACATTCATCAGCCGGTCATTATCGAGGTACGACCTGAACTTTTCTACTGCCTGCCCCGCCAGTTTAAACAATAAATCTGTCTGCTCATCATAATCTATTTCAGAATAATTAATGAGCTCATTAACAATAATCCTTTCGGGCGCATCAATAACAATCCCACCCTTGCCGATAACAATATCAATGTTGTTTTCCTGCTCTCTTAGTTTCCTGATAAGAATTTCTTCTGATACAGGCTGATAGTTGAGACTTTTGACATCAAGATCAAAATCCCTGAAGCCTGATTTAACTTCGTCTGATTGCTGTATGCTGATTCTCGGAATTTCTATAATGTTAGCCGTAAACTCATTAACAACCGCCTCGTAAACTGCTTCTGCTTCTCTTACCATCTCTGCTGCAAACATCGCTTGTTGGGGTTCGCTGGCAATCTTCTCTTTGATTTTCTCAATAGCAATCTGCTTGATTTCGCCTTTCTTTAATTCATTAATGTTCGTTACTTTGTTATTCAGTTCCGGCAATGTAGAGAGAATGGCTTTATGAATCTCAAGGCTTATTTGTGCCTTTTGTCTTTGCTCCGGCTCCTTAATTGCTTCTATTTCTCTCTGACGCTCCTCAATCTTTTGCTCAACCAATGACACTGCGGTGATTACTTCTTTAGGCTGGCTTAAATCCTCCGCATCAATGGTAATAATGTTTTCTTTTCTGATAATTGAATCTGGCTTGTTGGCTTCATCAATAATTGCTTGAAATTTATCGTGGGCAACAATGGTGAGTTTGTCCGCTTTATCGTATCCTGTCCGTTTGCCGTAAGGCAGACGCAGACCCCTGCCGATGGTTTGCTCCCGTAATGTAGTAGATGCCGCTGTCCTCAATGGAATTATGGTATAGAGGTTTGTAACATCCCATCCTTCTTTGAGCATATTTACATGAATGACTATCTCTATCTTGTTTTCAGGGCTTTCCAGTGAAAGCAATTGAGCAATATTCTCATCCTTTTCCTCACCGCTCTGATTTGAATGGATTTCCATTACCTTGTCTGCATAATATCCCTCAAAAAATGCACTTGAAACAATCAACTCTTTCAGTTTACGGGCATGCTCAGTGTCTTTGGCAACAACAAGTACAAACGGCTTAACAAGAGGCGCTTTATTATCCCTTGCAAAGATGTCCAACGCAACCTTTGTATCCTCATGGATGCGGATACCGTCTTCTAATTTTATCCTGTCCAGATCATCAGGGCTGTATTGTGATGGGTTAAAATCCTTGCGCGTAGCAACCGCGGGTTCTTTAACAAAACCATCCTGAATGGCCTTTGCAAGAGAATATTCATACACAACATTCTTAAACTTAATTGCCCCACCGCTCCGTTCAACCTGCGGCGTTGCCGTAAGCTCAAGACCTAAAATAGGGTTTAATTCATTGATGACTTCCATGCCTCTGTCAGCGCGGTAGTGGTGGGATTCGTCCATAAGCAGAACGAGGTCGTCAAGATTGGATAGATAGTTGAAGTATGACTCGCCAAGATATTCCGAAAGCCTCTTGATACGCGGAAGTTTTCCGCCTCTCATTTCCGAACTTATCTTGGAGATATTGAAAACATTAATCCTTATCTCATGTTCCTTATAAAGATCGCCTATGGAGTTGTAATTATCGCCTGTAATGATTACAGGATTATTATGAACAAATTCTCCAATGCCCTTAAAGACATATTTAGGATGGGTAGTATTAGAAAAGTCTTCTATAAGCTTATTGTAAATGGTGAGGTTAGGGGCAAGGACAAAAAAGTTTCTGATGCCTTTAGAAAGATAAAGATATGACACAAAAGCCCCCATCAATCTGGTTTTTCCAACCCCTGTTGCCAATGCAAAACAGATTGACGGGAAGTTCCTCTCAAAATCTGTGCAGGTAGGGTAGGAATTCTTTACTATTTCCAATTGCTCTTTAAGAAAAGTCCCCTCTTGAGAGGGGTTAGGGGTGTGTTTCTTTAAAGTTAATTTATCAGTCAGTTCTGCCAGTATGTTCAGGCTATATTCTTGCGGCTTACGAAGGCTTAATCTGTTTCTGATGGATTGAGCTATGCGGTTCATTTAGTCATTACCCTCATTATTACCCTTTTTTAGAGGTATTACCCTTTCTCTTCCATAATGCACCCGGGCCTCGCCCGATACATTCAACCTCGCCGGCTTTCTGCATACTTTTAAGCACTGTTCGTATCATATCCCGGCTTACAGCAGGACACTTCTTCTCTATATCCACAACAGTAAAGTCCCTGCCAATAGCACGAACAGCATGATGCACCATCTCTGTTTTAGAACCACGCGGACTTACTGTAGCGCCGGCTCTCTCTTCAAACTCCTTATATGCAGTTTTAAGAATGGAGAGCACAAAAT
>CAKKST010000208.1 GCA_919903585.1 Nitrospiria bacterium
CCTTGCGTAAAAAACCTAAAAATAATGGCGGGTCGCCTAAAGGTGTTAGTGCGCCTCCAATATTAGAAACAAGGAATATAAAAAACACAACCATAAATGCCCTGTTCTTTCTATGGGCATTGGCCCTTAAAAATGGGCGGATTAATAACATTGAAGCCCCGGTTGTTCCCATCCATGAGGCTAAAAAAACCCCCAGGGCCATTATCATGGTATTAACTAATGGTGTTCCGCGCAACGTCCCTCTAAGCAGTATGCCGCCTGAAACAGTGTACAGGGAGCCAAGAAGAATAATAAAAGGCACATAGTCTCCTATTACAACATGAAGTATTTCGCTAAGGGCAATCCCTTTATAGCCTATCAATAATGGAATAACTGTAACTATTGCCCAGAAGGCTGAGACCTTTCCAAAATGGTGATGCCAGAACTTTGGTGCCAGCAAAGGAAAAAGTGCAATTGATAATAACATCCCCACAAAGGGTATTACACTATAAAGAGGAAGGTTCTCGCCAATGTTTGGAACCCCCTCCCCTGCAAAGGCAGGAGATAATGGTATTAATAAGAATAGAAATATAAATCTCAATACATTTAATTTCATATATATATCCCTTTCTATCATTCCTTGAATTTTAATAAAATTATTCAGGCTATAAGTTTTTCTTATAACCCTTTGTAATGTAAGGCGTACTCTATTCTATTTGTTTAGGCTTGGCAAGAAGAAAATAAAAGAAAGGAACTAAAAAAATGTGAGTTGGGATTTTCAATTTTAAAAATGAAATATTATGACCTAACCACCAAGACAGGGCATGGGGTGTGGCCGATAACCTTCTCAGTAACGCTCCCCATAAGGAGCCTCCTTAAACCTGTTCTGCCATGTGAGCCCATTATTATTGCATTTGCCTTCTGCTCCATCGCAAGGCCAGTTATTATCTTGTATGCTTCTCCTTCTCTCACAAAGGCCTCTGTTTTTATGCCATCTGCAACTGCCTTTGTTTTAACACCCTCCACATATACTTTTGCCTTTTTAATCAGGTCATCAACAATCTGCGGCGCCTCTGCATAAAACTCTGAAGGAACATCAACAACAGAAACAACGGTAAGCATTCCTCCGTAAGACTTTGAAAGATTAATTGCCTGCTCAGATGCATGTTTACTGTATTTAGAGCCGTCAGTGGCAAGGAGAACCTTCTGCCATCCAATAGATGTCCCGCTCGGTATAACAAGGACATCCCTCTGGCTATGGCCGATAACCCTCGCCACCACGTTGCCGACCAACACCCTTTCAAGGCGGCTAAGCCCCCTTCTCCCCATCACTATCAAATCGCAGTTTTCTGCATCAGCAAGGTCAACTATCCTTTCATAAGGCTCGCCTTCCTCGCATACTGTTTTTATTGATGCGCCCTCTGCCTTTGCTAAAACAATGGCATCTGATAATGCCTTATCATAAGGCCTTCTCATTGACTGCAAAACATTCCCCACTCCAACTATATCCAAATCACCAGTGTATGGAGGCACAACTGAAACCACAGTAATCCAGCTCTTCTCATTTGTTGCAAGCCTAAAGGACTCCCTTAGTGCATGCATGCTTGATTCAGAGCCGTCAATTGCAACTAATATCTTTTTGTATCTTCCCATAGTTATATATCTTAGTGCCCAAGGGCCTCTTTTGCCTTTCCAACCACCTCGCGCTCTGCCTTAAGTCCCTGCCATATGGCGCGGAGGACAATAAAACCGCCAATTAAGAGTGCTAATGCCATTATAACAAAACTTGTGGTCTTTAGTAATTTCATTGTCCCTTCTGTTAAAGGCTGTATAATATTCAACTGAGACATATAAACAGGTATCATTAATGCGCGGCTGAATAGGACA
>CAKKST010000209.1 GCA_919903585.1 Nitrospiria bacterium
CCCTTATATCCCCCTTTAGCAAAGGGGGACAGAGGGTGATTTTTAAATGGGGGTGAAGAAATTATATCTGGCAGAACCCTGTCCCTCAATATGTAAAATGGATAAGCGTCCCTGAAAAAGCCCGTAACCTTTATGGTAAGGTCATAAAGCAGCCTATGATACTCTGCAGGCGATGAGTCAAGGAAGCTCATGTATCTCTCATACGATTCAATGTTGTTTAACCCCATCCGCCGCGTAACACGCCTTTTTATGCTTGATATCTTATAGCCCCTGAAGTCATAGCCCTTTTCAAAGTAAAGCTTATCAAGTATCTGGATCAGGCTGTGATCATCTGACTGTACGCTTACAGTACTCATTTTTTCGCCCTCTCCACCTTTACCTTTGCTATCCTTCTCTCTGCCATGTCAACAATGGTAAATTTATAATCACCGTGCTGTATTATCTCTCCTCCCTTTGGTATCCTCTGGAGCTGGTGAAGCATGAACCCTGCAAGGGTCTCATAGCCTTCTGATTCAGGAAATGGGAGGCTGTGCTGATCCCTTAAGTCCCTGATGGAGAGGGAGGCGTCAATCACAAGGGATCCGTTCTCAAGTTTCTCCACAGGGCTCTCCTGCGCCCCGTATTCATCCTCTATCTCGCCGACAATCTCCTCCAACAGGTCCTCCATAGTTATCAGCCCCTCCACATTGCCGTATTCATCCAAAACAATAGCCATCTGCATCTTTCTTTTCTGCAGCTCCTTTAAAAGCTGGCTCACCTTCTTTGTCTCAGGGACAAAATATATAGGCCTTAAGATATCGCTTACCCTTATCTCCTCTTCATCTTTCAGCGCCTCAAGGAGGTCCTTTACATTTAATATCCCCACAATATCATCAAGGTTTTTCCTGTACACAGGATAGCGGGAGAATCTGTTTTCAGATACAACATAAAATATCTCTTTTGCAGATATACTGATAGGAATAGAAATAATCTTTGGCCTTGGCACCATGACATCTTTTACAGATGTGTCCGTAAACTCAAAGATGCTGTGTATAAGCTCCTGCTCTGTCTGGTCAAACACGCCGCGCTCCCTTCCCTCGCGGATGATAAGCTTCACCTCTTCCTCTGACACAAAAGGCTCAAGAACCTTCTCCCTGCCAAAGGGGCGCATAACAATATTTGTTGTGAATGTGAGGAATTTAATAAGATAGGACGATGCCCTTGAAAGCAGGTCTATGGCGCCTGCTGTAAAGAATGCTATCCTCTCTGGATATCGCAGGCCGAGTGATTTTGGAACAAGCTCCCCAAATATCAGGGTAAGGTAGGATATTATTACGACCACAATGCCTATGGCAATCGGCTCGCTCGCCCTGCTGATAAACGGGAACGGCGCCTGTTGCAGCAGTGGTTTTATTATCTCAATTGCGGCGGCGCCGCCGACTGCGCCTGCAAGGGCGCCTACAACTGTTATTCCTACCTGAATGGTGGCAAGAAAACGCTCTGGCTCATTCCGCAGCTTATGAACCCGAAGCGCACCTTTATTTCCCTCTTCAGCAAGCTGTTTGATGCGGCTCCTTCTGGTGCTGATTATTGCGAACTCTGCCGCGGAAAAGAAACCATTTAGTAGGATAAGAATCAGGATTAAAAAGATATCAAGCCAAAAGCTATCAGGCATGAATATTTCCCTCAATATTATTTATATAACATACCATAAAAATTACAGTTTTGGCAAGGGATTAAACCATTTTACCGCCTGCTTTGCAGACTAAATCAAGCTTTGCTTGTTTTTTACACCCCCCTTTAATTCCCCCCTTAGCAAGGGGGGACACATGGGGGTATTGACAAATACCATTTTTCATTTACAATTAAGATATGGGAGAGTGATAAAATGTCCGTTGCAAGGCTTACAATAGGCAAAAAGATCGTTCTGGGTTATATTGCCACAGGTATATTTACAATCATAGTGGCGGCTTATGCAATCTCAAGCCTCGGCAGGCTGAGCAGCTTAAGCAGCAGCATAGTAACAAAGGACTTTACTGTGATTGAGACAGTAAAGCGCATGGAGGACAGCCTCCTTGCGCAGGATTTCTATGAAAAGAGGTACCTTATCCTTAAAGACCCTGCTATTAAAAAGATATTTACAGAAAGGGGCGAGGAGTTTAAAAGGGGGGTTTTACGGCTGCAATCTATTTACGGGAAGGAAAGCGCCCCCATGCCTAATATAATAAAACTGCATGGTGAATATGAAGAGCTGTTTAGAGAAGAGGCCGCGCATATTGAAAAGAAAAGGGACGGCATTGCAGCCAGAATATCTGAGGAAAAGCTGAAGCCCCGGGTTGATGAGCTTTTTAGGTTATTGCAGGGCCTTGCTGATGAGGCAAGGGTCTCTCAGGAGACAAAGCTACAGCTTGTAAATAAGGTGGGCGAGCGCGCATTTTCTATCACCATCATCCTAAGCCTCCTCAGCCTTATTGTGGGCATCATATTTACAACCTTTATTACACTGAATATCTCTGCATCTATAGAGGAATTAAAGAGGGCAACAGAGTTTATCGGCGCCGGAAAGTTTGACCATGTGCCAAAGATTAATGCAAGGGATGAGGTGGGCGACCTTGCTGAATCCTTTAAAAGGATGTCCCAGCGGTTAAAGACGCTGGAGGAGGTGAATCTTGATGCAAGCCCGCTGACAAGGCTCCCCGGAAACCTTGCAATAGAAAAGGAGCTTTTATCAAGGATTGTGAGCGGAGAGCAATTTGCCTTCTGTTACCTTGACCTTGATAATTTCAAGCCCTTTAGCGACACCTACGGCTATGCACGGGGGAGCGAGGTAATAAAGGAAACGGCGGATATTATTAAAGCGGTAGCAGGAGAGCTTGGGGACAAAAAGGATTTTGTCGGCCATATCGGCGGCGATGACTATGTGATGATCACAGAGCCAAAGAAGGTAAGCCTCCTCTGCAATGAAATAATCAGCAGATTTGATAAATCTATCATAAAATTTTACAATAAAGATGACCTTGAAAGGGGATATATTGTATCTGTGAACCGCGAAGATATAAAGCAGAATTTTCCCATTATGACCATTTCCATTGCGGTGGTTACAAATGAAAAGAGGCATCTATCAAGCGCACTGCAGGTTGCAGAGATAGCGGCAGAGCTCAAGCACTATGCCAAAACCATACCAAAGAGCATCTATGTTGTTGACCAGAGGAGGATATTATTATCGTGAAAAGGGCATTTAGCATATATGTTTCCGGCATATTTCTGGTTATCGTGATTGCGGGATGCGGCGCCTATCTGAGAACAGCAGAACACAAAAATGAGCAGTATCTCCATAATCATACACTCTTTAATCAAGGGAAATATGCCGATGCCATAGCCGGATTCAGGGGTTTTGCTGAAAAATATCCGGATGATGAACTTGCAGATGATGCGCAGTATTTCCTTGCCTATACCCTTGTCTACTATGCCAACAAGGACAGGGACTATGAAAAGGGACTGGCAGAGTTTAAGAGGCTCTTGGTAAAATACCCCAAGAGCTACTGGGTAAAGGATGCCAAAAACTGGGTATCCCAGATTGAAGAAATACTCTCATTAAAAAATGATGTTTCCCGCCAGAAGGCAGAAAACGAAAAACTCAAAAAGGACATCAAAGACCTGATGAAGACAGACATTGAAATGGAGAAGAAGAGGAAGAAGATGAAGTAAATTTTTTACGGCCCCTTCCTGCCCGCGATCCGCAGGCGGTTCATGGCCTTATCTAAGCTTTCCTTTGCCTTTTCAAATTCTACTTCCTCAGGCCCTTTTGCAAGTATCTCCTCTGCCCTCGCCTTTTCCTCCTCAGCGCGGATCAGGTCTATCTCCTCCGCCTTTTCAGCAATCTCTGCAAGGATTATCACCCTATCTCCTGTTATCTCTGCATAGCCCCAGCTTATGGCAAGGGAGCAGAAGACATTGTTTTTTTTATACCGCAGCTCGCCGATTGTAAGCGCTGTCAAAAGGTGCGTGTGCCCCGGCAGGATGCCGAGCTCGCCTTCTGTGCCCGGGCAGACCACTTCCTCAACATCTTCGCGGAGCAGCAGCCTATTGGGCGCAACGATCTCTAATAATATCTTTTCTTCTGCCATGTTTATTTCTTATATCCCAGCTTCTCGGCCTTTTCTATTACCTCTTCAATAGCGCCGACCATATAGAATGCCTGCTCTGGAAGGTTATCATACTTCCCTTCAACAAGCTCCTTAAAGCCCCTTATGGTATCGCTTAGTTTTACATATTTCCCCGGTGTGCCTGTAAATGCCTCTGCAACATGAAATGGCTGTGATAGAAATCTCTGTATCTTCCTTGCCCTTGTCACTATTTGTTTGTCCTCTTCAGAGAGCTCATCCATGCCGAGGATGGCAATTATATCCTGCAGGTCCTTGTATCTCTGCAAAATTACCTGAACAGACCTCGCTACTTTATAATGCTCCTCGCCGATGATCCTCGGATCCATTATCCTTGATGTAGAATCAAGCGGGTCAACAGCAGGGTATATGCCGAGCTCAGTGAGCGACCTTGAGAGAACCGTTGTGGCATCAAGATGGGCAAAGGTTGTTGCCGGCGCTGGATCTGTCAAATCATCAGCAGGGACATATACTGCCTGAATAGAGGTGATTGAACCCTTTTTTGTTGTTGTAATCCTCTCCTGCAGGGCGCCCATCTCTGTGCTCAGGTTTGGCTGATAACCAACTGCAGAAGGCATCCTGCCTAAAAGCGCAGAGACCTCAGAGCCTGCCTGTGTAAACCTGAACATATTATCTATAAAAAGAAGCACATCCTGACCCTCCTCATCCCTGAAATATTCTGCAACAGTAAGGCCTGAAAGACCGACGCGGAGCCTTGCGCCGGGAGGCTCATTCATCTGGCCATAGACAAGCGCTGTTTTGCTTATAACACCCGATTCTGTCATCTCCCTCCAGAGGTCATTGCCTTCCCTTGTCCTTTCGCCAACGCCTGCAAACACAGAAAAGCCGCCGTGCTCTGTGGCAATATTATGTATAAGCTCCATGATAATAACTGTCTTTCCCACGCCTGCGCCGCCAAACAGCCCTGTCTTACCGCCCTTTGCATATGGCTCAAGGAGGTCAATAACCTTGATGCCTGTCTCAAATATCTGCGTAGACGGCTCCTGTTCAACAAAGGAAGGCGCCGGCCTGTGAATGGGGTACCGCTTCTTTGTATTTACCGGGCCTTTATTGTCTATAGGCTCCCCAACAACATTAATCAGCCTGCCGAGTGTCTCTCTTCCTACAGGCATTGATATTGGCTCCCCTGTGTCCTTTACAGCCATACCCCTTACAAGGCCGTCTGTTGATGACATGGCTATTGCCCTCACCCTGTTTTCACCCAAATGCAGGGCAACCTCCAGGGTAAGATTTATTGCCGGCCTACCTGACGACTTATCCTCGGCCTCTTCTATTTTAAGTGCATTTAAAAGTGATGGGAGCTTTCCTACAGGAAATTCCACATCAACAACAGGCCCGATAATCTGAATTAACCTTCCATCTGCCATCTTTCATCTCCTTTGTAAAGAAATTTATGAAGCGGTGAAATAGTGAAACGGAGACTGGGCGAAAAATAAAAAGTCTCCGTTTCTCCGTTTCTCACGGTTTTGCAGTACCACAGATACTACCTCAGCGCCTCTGCGCCGTTCACAATATCCATCAGCTCTTTTGTAATCATCTCCTGCCTTGTCCTGTTATAAATAAGCGTAAGTTTTTTTATCAGCTCCTTTGCGTTCTTTGTCGCAGCATCCATTGCAGTCATCCTTGCGCCATATTCGCTTGCATTTGATTCAAGGAGGATGCGGAAGACCTGCACCTCTATATGCTTTGGGAGGAGGCTCTGCAAAATCACCTCTGCGGATGGTTCATATATATAATCCACAACAACCTCAATCTCTACAGGCTTTGCCGGCTCTATTGGCAAAAGCCTTTCTGTTATAACCCTCTGTTGTATCGCCGACTTGAATTCATTGTATACTACATAAAGCTCATCAAAGAGCCCCTTTTCATAGGACTCCACAATATCCCTTCCCATCTCCGATGCATTTTCATACGAGAGCCTGTCAAAGATGTCTGCCCATGTCTTTCTCATCTCAAAATCCCTGCGCCTGAAAAAATCCCTGCCCTTTCTGCCGACAGTATTTAGGGTAACCTCGCAGCCCTCTTCCTTTTTCTGTTTTAAAAATTCCATTGACCTTCTGATGATATTTGCATTAAAGGCGCCGCAGAGCCCCCTGTCTGAAGTAACAATCATAACCTCTATCTTTTTATCGCCCCTCTTTGCAAGAAGGGGATGCCTGCCGCGCTCAATCCTCATTGAAAGGTTTTCAAGGACAGAGAGCATCTTCTGGGCATAGGGCCTTGCCTCAAGTATCCGCTCCTGCGCGCGCTTGAGTTTTGCAGCGGCAACCATCTTCATTGCCTTGGTAATCTGCTGGGTATTCTTTATGCTCCCAATCCTTCTTCTTGTATGTTGTAAGCTCGACATATTTTATTAAGGGTCTCATAATTGAATAGATATAATTGTAAAAATCTCCCCCCTGCTTAATACATGCAGGGGCAGGCTCTTGCCCCTCTTTGCCAAAGAGGGGTATTATTCCTCCCTTTGAAAAAGGGAGGTTAGGAGGGATTTTACAAATATATCGTTACAATTATAAGACTGTTATTACTTATGGCTGAAATGTGTTTTTAAACTCCTCTATCATTGCCCTCAATCTTGCCTTGAGGTCATCATCAAGTATCTTTTTCTCTTTAATCTCTTTCTTCATATCTTCATATTTGGCATCCACGAATTTAATCAATTCCTTTTCAAATCTCCTTACAGAGGATGCGGATATGTCATCCACATAACCATTTGTCCCGGCAAAGATAATAATAATCTGGTGCACAACAGGATATGGCTGATACTGATCCTGCTTTAAAAGCTCCACCATCCTTTCACCCCTCGCAAGCTGCGCCCTCGTTGTCTTATCAAGCTCGCTTCCAAACTGGGCAAAGGCAGCCATCTCCCTGTACTGTGCAAGGTCAAGGCGGAGCGTGCCTGACACCTGTTTCATTGCCTTTATCTGCGCGGCGCCTCCAACACGGGATACAGAGAGTCCTACATTAACAGCAGGCCTGATTCCTGAATAAAAGAGGTCTGTGCCGAGATATATCTGGCCGTCTGTAATGGAAATAACATTTGTCGGTATATACGCAGAGACATCGCCTGCCTGTGTCTCTATGATAGGGAGCGCTGTTAATGAGCCGCCGCCGTTTTCATTGCTGAGTTTTGCAGCGCGCTCAAGCAGCCTTGAGTGGAGATAGAAAACATCGCCGGGATATGCCTCGCGGCCGGGAGGCCTTCTCAAGAGCAGCGACAACTGCCTGTATGCAACCGCCTGCTTGGAGAGGTCGTCGTATATAACCAGCGCATGTTTTTTATTATCCCTGAAATACTCGCCCATTGTACAGCCTGTATATGGCGCAATAAACTGAAGCGCTGCCGGCTCGCTTGCAGTTGCAGAAACCACAATGGTATACTCCATTGCGCCGTATTCCTCAAGGCCCTTTACAACATTGGCGACAGTTGAACGTTTCTGGCCTATTGCAACATATATGCAGATAACATCCTCGCCCTTCTGGTTTAGGATGGTATCAATAGCAATCGCAGTCTTTCCTGTCTGCCTGTCGCCAATAATCAGCTCCCTCTGGCCGCGGCCAATGGGTATCATTGAGTCTATGGCCTTTATCCCTGTCTGAAGCGGCTCGCACACAGACTGCCTGTCTACTATGCCGGGCGCGATTATTTCAACCCTTCTTGATTCTTTGGCATCAATCGGCCCCTTTCCGTCAATGGGCTGGCCTATGGCATTCACCACGCGGCCTATCAGGGCATCGCCGACAGGCGACTCCACAATCCTGCCTGTCCTCTTTACGATATCGCCCTCTTTGATATCCTTATCATCCCCGAGGAGGACAACGCCCACATTATCCTCTTCAAGGTTAAGCGTCATACCGTATATTCCGCCGGGAAATTCCAAGAGTTCGCCGGCCATGGCATTTTCAAGACCGTATACCTTTGCTATGCCGTCGCCAACCATCAGCACAGTGCCGATCTCTTTTATTTCAATCTCTTTTTCAAATCCGGCAAGCTGGCCTTTTATTATCTCACTAATCTCTTCTGCCTTAATCTGCATATTCTCACTCCTTTTCACCAATTTCGCATTCTGTCATTCCGCACTTGATGCGGAATCCAGTAGGGGCAATTCATGAATTGCCCCTACATATCTTTTCTGTTTTCCTGTTCTTATACAAACGGTGTCTGGATTCCCGCTTTTGTTTAATGCGTTTGTGTCAGTCTCTTTTTGATATTATCAAGCTGTGTTTTGATGCTGCCATTATAAACAAGGCTTCCTATCTGAATCACTATGCCGCCGATAATAGAACCGTCTACCCTTTCTTCAACCTCAATATCCTTTCTTGTAATAGCGCTTAATTTATCTTTTATCTTGGAAAGGCTTTTCTCCGGGAGTTTTGACGAGGTAATTACAACCGCCTTTTTCCTGTTTTCCTTTTCATCAAGAAGCTGCGTTAGGCTCTCTGCGATCTCCTTTAAAAATCTTATCCTGTCCTTTTTTAAAAGAAGCCTTACAAAATTTTTAGTGGTCTCCCTGCCCTTTATTTTATTAAGGATGCCTATGATAACCCTTTCCTTTTTATCCCTGCCAAAGATGGGGTTGAAGATTAAATTCCTCAGCTCCCTGTTTGCGTCAATGGTGTGCGAGAGGATATGTATCTCCTTTTTTACTGCCTCCCCTTCCCCGCTCTTCTCTGTTATAGAAAACAGGGCCTTTGCATAGCGCCTTGCAATAATATTGCTTATCAACCCTTCTTCTCCATAATTTTGGCCAGATATTCTTCTATTAGATTATCCTGATCCTTATTTGTAAAGTCCTTCTTTATCTTCTTTTCTGCAAACTCCATGGTAAGGGTTACTGCCTCTATATGCAGGGCATCCTTTGCCTTTTTAAGCTCCTGGTCTATCCTAACCTTTGCGTGTCTTTCAAGCCGCTCCCTAACCTTATTGCCCTCTTCAATCAAAAGCGCCTTTTCACTCTCGCCCCTATTTTTTGCATCCTCAATTATGGCCATTGCCTCTTCCTCCCTTTTGCGCACCCTCTCCTCAATCTCAGCCAGCCGCTTTTTTGCCTCTTGCGCTGTCTCCTCTGCCTCTTTTAACAGCCTCTCCACTGCATTCTTGCGCTCTAAAAGGGAGCTTTTCAATATGCCGCCCACAAAATATATAAGCACGCCTGCTAATAATGAAAAATTTATTATTCTAAAGAGCCAGTCTGAGGGGGTTGCTGGTTCTGCCTCTTTGCCAGCGCCTACTGCATATGCAATGTGCGGCATTGACAAGATGATGATTGTAATTATCGCCTTTTTCATTTTGCCTTTTGTTACTTAAGTATTTTAACTGCTATCTCAGATGCTATTATCTCTGCATCCTTCCGGAGTATCTTCTTTGCCTTATCCACCTCTTTTTCAATTTCCTTTGCTGCCTTTGCAATCAGCTCCCTTTCATGCTCCTTTGCTGCCTCAACAATCTTCATCTGCTCTGCCGTCCCCTCACGTCTCACCTCAGAAAGGATGGCTGCTGCCTTCTGCCTTGCCTGCACAAGCTCATCCTCAATTATCTTCAATGCCTTCTCTGCCCTCTCCTGCACGTTCTTTGCCTCTTCAAGGGGGCCCCTTATGCGCGCCTCCCTCTCATCAAGCACCTTTGTTATTGGCTTAAAGAGCAGCCTTTGCAGGATAAATATTAGTATGAGGACATTAACTATCTGTAACAGAAGCGTCCAGTTTATATCTAACATAAACTAAGTATAGTATACTCCTTTTGGTTTAAGATTTGAAAACCTAATACATTGATTTAAAAATCTAATAATATTACCTTTTAAGAAAAATGTTGTCAAGAATTTCTTTGGCCCTCAGGAGATAATTCCACCCCCTATTACAACATCTTTATCATAAAAGACCACTGACTGTCCCTTTGCTATTGCGCGCTGCGGCTCTTTGAATCTTACCTTTATCCTGTCTTCTCCAACAGGTGAAATAATCGCAGGCGCCTCAGGATTGCGGTAACGTATCTTTGCCCCTGCCTCCATTGTATTTGCAAGCCTCTCAATTGCAATAAGATTTATATCCTCTGCAATAAGCCCATCCTTTAATAAATCCCCTTCATCGCCGAGAACTACCCTGTTTTTCTGGCTGTCAATATCAACTACATACAGCCTCTTTCTTGATGATATCCCGAGCCCGCGCCTCTGGCCAATTGTATAAAAGGCAATGCCGTTGTGCCTGCCAATAACATTGCCTGATGTGTCCACCATATCCCCCGGCCTCTTTGCCTCAGGCGCCCGCTCTTCAAGAAATCTCCTGTAATCGCCGTCCTCAGCATCTGTTACAAAGCATATCTCCTGACTCTCTTTTCCCTCAGCGCCTTCAAGATCAAGCTCCCTTGCTGTCTTCCACACCGCCTCCTTCTTAAATTCACCGAGGGGGAATAAGATTTCCTTAAGCTGCTCCTGTTTTAAACGATATAAGAAGTAGGACTGGTCTTTTTTGGGGTCAACCCCTTTTTTGAGGAGATATCTCTTTGAGGACATATCAAAATCTACCCTCGCATAGTGCCCTGTAGCAAGCCTCTCTGCGCCGAGCTCTTTTGCCTTTTTTAACAGGAGGCCAAATTTTATTTTCTCATTGCATCTTATACATGGATTCGGGGTGCGGCCTAAAATATACTCTTTGCAGAACTCATCAATTATCTCTCTTTCAAATTCCTCCTGAATATTTACAACAGTAAATTGGATGCCGAGCCTCTGGGCAACCGCCCTTGCCACATCAACCTTGCAGCAGGAACGTTCATACCATTCAATCCCTTTTGCCGGATCCCCCCTCCAGAGCCTGAGCGTTATGCCGTGAAGCTCGTGCCCCTCTCTCTTTAAAAGGGCTGCTGCCACAGAGCTGTCTATGCCTCCGCTCATCCCGATTACAATCTTCAATCAATACCCTTGCCTCCTGCTATCTTTATTCCCTTTTCAGAGGTAATCGGCGTCACCTTCTTCTCCTCCTTTGCCAGCATCTCGCACTTGCCGTCAAATTTAACACCCTCTTCTATTATAAGCGCCGGTGTCTTTATCGTGCCGATAACAGTAGCAGGGGAAAGCAGCTGAACCTTGCCCTTTGCATTAATATTTCCGGTAATCTTGCCGCCGCTTACAAGCGTGCCAACTGTCACCTCTGCATTTATTACTGCGCTCTCGCCTACCACAAGCGTGCCTTTTGTTATTATCTCGCCTTCTATGTTACCGTCTATACGCACTGTGCCTTCATAGCTTAGGACACCCTTAAACTCTGTCCCCTTGCCGAGAAAGGCGATTATCTCTTCTGTGCCAAGCTGGCTGCCTGCTTCACCCTCTTTTACATCCTTTTTAAACATCATTTCTCCTTTCTATTTTAATATTATATCAATTATCCTTTGAAGATCGTCTCTTGAGTAGTACTCTATCTGAATCCTTCCGCCCCTCTTTGCCTCTTTTATATGCACCTTTGTACCCAATCCCTTTATCAGCCTTTCCTCTACTGCAAGGACATCCTCTCCCCTCTTGCCTGCCTTCTTTGCAGGCTTGTGGGATCCCCACCTTGCAACCAATGCCTCTGCCTCTCTCACTGAGAGGCCCTTATTAATTATGATCCTCTCTGCCCTTATCTGGTCATCTGCAGAAGGCAGTGCAAGCAGGGCCTTTGCATGGCCTGCAGAAATATTCCCTTTTGATATATCACCCCTTACCTCTGCTGGCAGGTTGAGCAGCCGTAAAAGATTTGTGATGGTTGACCGCTCCTTGCCCACCCTTTTTGCAAGCTCCTCCTGTGTAAGACTGAATTCCTTTATCAGCCTCTGATATGCAGCGGCTGTCTCTATGGGATTTAATCCCTCTCTCTGGAGATTTTCAATTAAGGCAAGCTCCATCGCCTCCCTGTCAGAGGCATCCTTAATAATAGCGGGTATCTTTGTAAAGCCTGCCATCTGTGCCGCACGCCACCTGCGCTCGCCTGCTATAAGTTCATAGCCGCCGTCAGACGACCTTCTGACAATAATCGGCTGGATAACGCCCTTTACCTTGATTGATTCTGTAAGTTCAGAAAGGGCCGTATCATCAAAAACCTGTCTCGGCTGATACCTGTTTGGTGTTATACGATGAACCTCAAGCTCGGCTATGCCGCTGCTTTCTTCCCTTGTGAGGGCAGCGGTATCAGGTATTAATACACCAAGACCTTTTCCTAATGCCTTTCGCTGCATCTCTTCATCACTTCCTTTGCAAGTTCTAAATATGACTGGGCGCCCTTTGATGTGATATTATACAAAAGCACAGGTTTGCCAAAGCTCGGCGCCTCGCTTAATGACACATTTCTCGGGATAACACTGCTGAATACCTCGCTGCCAAAGTGTTCATTTATCTCCCTCACCACCTGATTACAGAGATTATTTCTGCTGTCATACATGGTAAGGAGTATCCCCTCTACCTTTAGATTAGGATTAAAAGACTGCCTTACAAGTTTTACTGTATTCAGCAATTGCCCCAGCCCCTCCATTGCATAATACTCGCACTGGACAGGTATAAGCACAGAGTCTGCTGCATTAAGCGCATTAATTGTAAGGAGGCCGAGGGAGGGAGGGCAGTCAATTATGATATACTCATAACTCCCCTTCACGCTGTCAAGCGCTTTTTTTAATATAAACTCCCTTTCCTTTATCTCTATTAGTTCAAGTTCTGCGCCTATTAGATTGACATTTGATGGTATAAGGTCAAGCCGCTTAACCGCTGTATTCTGGATTACCTCAGCAGGCCTTGCATGTCCAATAAGTATATCATAGGTGGTAACAAACTGTTTGTCCTTATCAAAGCCGAGTCCGCTGGTGCTGTTCCCCTGCGGGTCAATATCAATTAAGAGGACATGCTTTTCTGCAACTGCCAATGACGCAGAAAAGTTTATTGCTGTGGTGGTCTTACCAACACCACCCTTCTGGTTTGCTATTGCAATTATGCGGCAAGGCGTATCCATAAGTTTACCTTTTTGTGGATGTTGCGGAAAAAGTTGAAGTAAATATTAACATATAATACCTTTTAATGAAAGAAAAAAGTCCATTAATCGGCAAAGGGGACGGCTATCCATCTGCCTTGACAAATACTCTGTTAATTATATATACTTAGTTTAAGAATATTGGAAATCCTATTTTATTCTTGTTCAACTGCCGCGCGAAGCACAAGAAGCCCTGCAAATAGCAAGCTGATTAATTCCTCTCGCACCAAGAGGGGATTTGCATCAAAACAGGTATGTAGCTGTGCACATATTTCCAGCATTTGGAGCTATCCAGTTTCTGGATAACATAACTATAGGCATCTTATACAAATAGGAAAATAATAAAACTTGTAAATTGCCTTTAAATTTGACGTGATCACAAGAAACTATCTAATAACTTGTTAGGTATTGTATAGGCGATGGAAGAAATAGAAGAAAAGTATCGGAAGATTGCTGACAGGGCTTATCGAGAGTTTACTGATGTTGCTGACTATATCTGGAAAAGTCCTCGCTTAATCGAACACGAAACCAAACTCGAAGTACAAAAGTTAAAGAACTATTTTCCAAATAGCGAAGAGCACGCCAAGTTGCGGTGGCACTTTGAGTCGAACAAGCTAAATAGCGTCTTTCCGTATCTCATCGCGGTCGGCAACACGTTTAGTATCATGTCACTCTTTGAGTCGTACCTATTAATCGTGGCTATCGAACTCGAAAAGGATACGGGGATAAGAACAACTTCTGTATCTGGCAGTGGAATAAATCGAATATTCAATTATTTTAGGAGTGTGGGGATTGATCTCGAAGCGATCGAGCCCTTTCATCAGATTATGGCGGCCATAAAAATCAGAAATTGTCTATCACATGCGAGTGGGATGCTGTCATGGTCAAAAGAAGAGGCAGAGTTAAAGAGAATCCAGAGATCGGGAATGTATCTATCCAAGGATCATCGAGTGCTACGTAAGAAAAACGGCAGAGATTTTGATGAAGTACGGATAACCAACTCTGGGTTTGGAGAAAGGATACAGGTAGATAACATGTATGCGTTCGTGCTTGCAAGCTATCTCAGGGACTATCTTATAGGCGTATGCCAATCTGCCGCTTTGCTCAATGGCGGTGAGAAATGCACCTAACCAATGGCTCAAGCCGACCGCTCAACCGTTCGCTTTCGCTCTCGGTTTCGCGTCGGCTTAGCCAAAACGTTGAGGCTGTAGAAAAAGTCAAAATCTGTTATAATATCGCCATATTTTTATTAATATGGAATAAGCGGGACACAGAGCTTGTCTAAAAACTCATTTTTCTAAAAATGGGCTTCAATAAAATCAACCACTTATGCGGCCACAAACCCAAAAAACAGTAGTTTTTAGACAGGCTCCACCTCCCATATTTTTCAAACATGAGATGAGAGCTTTTTTACTGCAGAGTCGCTTCATGCCGAGGATAGCAAGAGCCGTAGCTGAAAAAATCTTGACCGCACCCCAATAGCTATATATAATGTTGCTAAGTAAAGAATAAGTATAAAAATAAGCGTTAGGCTATCAAGAAGTGGTAAAATAAATAATGGAATTCGAGTGGGATCCTAAGAAAGCAAGCTCAAATTTACGAAAACACAAGATTTCCTTCAAGGAAGCATCAAGTGCGCTGAGTGACCCTATGGCTGCAACGGGTGCTGATCCAGACCATTCAATCGGTGAGTTTAGATTCATTACCTTTGGTATTTCGGAACGTGGCAGGTTATTAGTGGTTTCTCACACAGAGCAAAGTGAAACTATTCGGATCATAAGCGCTCGCCTCGCGAGCAAAAGGGAGAGAAAAATTTATGAAGAAGGTTAAACAAACAGAAAAAGACGAATTGCGTGCCGAATACAAACGTTCAGATTTCCCTGGGGCTTTAGTGCGCGGGAAGTATGCGAAACGTATGAGCGAGTCATCTAACGTTATTGTGCTAAAACCGGAAGTCTCTGAGGTTTTCCCAAACGAAGAAGCGGTTAATGCTGCGCTCCTGTCACTAATTAAGCTTGCACAAAAAACGGTACACCTAACAAAGCGCTCAACCGGACGTGCTAAAAAACTGCACGCCGCTTAACTCTGCCGTTGAGGCTGTAGAAAAAGTCAAAATCTGCTATAATATCGCCATATTTTTATTAATATGATGCGCTAATACCGCTTAGGTAGAGAGGGAGGAGTGTATGGCGAGATTTAAAGAATACGATATTTAACATCAGAACCTAAAACAGTTATAGAAGGCGGTATTTAACAACTCATTTTAATAGACAGTTTATGGCCGCATTAAAATATAATAACAGGAGGTATAAAACATGAAACAGATAACAGCAACAGATGCTCTTACCTTGTCAATACCTGAAAGAATTCAACTTGTAGAGGACATATGGGATACTATAGCAAATGAACCGGAGGCGATAGAATTAACAGAGAACGAAAAAAAGATAATTGACGAACGATTGGAGGCATACCATAAAAACCCTAATTTGGGTTCTCCGTGGGAGGATGTCTACAAAAGAATCGTGAGTAGACAATGAAATATCAGGTCGTTGTCAGGCCCGAAGCAGAAGAAGACTTAAAAGAAGCCTTTTCGTGGTATGAGGATAACAGAACAGGCTTAGGATATGACTTCCTTTTGCACGTTGATGCAGGAATCAACTTCATCAAGAGGCATCCTGAAACTCATCCGATTGAATACAAAGGGACGAGAAAGCACCTCATCAGCAGGTTCCCTTACAAAATCATTTATCTTGTCAAAGGAGAAAAGTTAATTGTCCTTGCGGTACTTCATGGCAAGAGAAGCCCTGAGTTAATGAAAAAAAGAATCGACAACATCTAACAAGTCGCTCCACTTGACGCTTTTCTGTCATGCGCCTTGCAAAGAGCCGCACGCCAGAAGCGTAAGTGAACTTGGTCGTTGACCCGCTCTTGCATCGCCTACTCCACCGAAGCAGCCGCTTTGGCTGCAAAGGCCGTACATCCACGGGCGTAAACCCGTGGCTTTCTGCGTAGGCGGGTAAACTGGCGCCGCTGATCTCCGCCATTATATGCGGCCTAATTTTATTCCAATCTTTGCTGCAAACTGAGATAATCCCTTATCAGAGCAGAAAGGCATTGAACGGATTGCTCGCCTTGAAGCAATGCCTGTCTCAAGGCTGATTATTAAGGGTCTCATAATTGAATTGACATGGATTAGAAAATCTCCCCTTACCCCTCTTTGCCAAAGAGGGGTATTATCCCTCCCTTTGGAAAAGGGAGGTGAGGAGGGATTTTACAAATATGTCGTTACAATTATAAGACTGTTAATAATTGACAAAAACAGACCCCTTTATTATACTTAAATAAAGTAGGGGGCTGCCCTAATTTAGGCGGCCACATAACATAGGGCCGCCCCTGCAGGAACCCTTGAATCCTCTAATCCTAATTTTATGAAAATAGATATAACCCTTATTTTTAAATACATAAATGGCCTTGCGGCTTATATAGCGCTTCAGCTAAATGCGCCTTGGGCAGTGAAATATATATATTATGCCCTCATTGGCCTGATAATAATTTTTTTCCTTGCCATACTAAAACTCCTCAAAACCCTATTTGCACCGCTCTTTAGACCTGTCTCCCGCTGGAGAAATGCCGCTAATGAAAAGGCACAGATCAAAAAGGATAAAAAGGCAGCAACAAAGGCCGCCAAAAGGCTTGTTGAAAAAAAGGAATTTAAAGAGGCCGCAGGGCTTTACATGGCCATTGATAAATTTGAGGAGGCGGCAAGGCTCTATGTGGAGGCAAAGGAGCCTGTTGCTGCTGCTGAGATCTATGAGAGGCTGAATAATCTTGAGATGGCTGCCAAACTTTATAAGGAGGCCGGAAACAAAACAAAGGCAGGGGAGCTTTATATAAAACTGGAAGACCACAAAAATGCTGGGGAAATGTATGAGCTCGCAGGCTTTTTAAATAGCTCTGCTGAGCTTTATGAAAAGGCCAATGACTATCCAAAGGCAGCAGAACTATATGAAAGATGTTTTATTGAAGAGGGCTCGCAAACAGCAAAGGGCGGCACAAAGGATAGTTATGCATATCTTAGCGGTAAGCTTTATGAAAGGGCCGGCAGGGTTGATAAGGCTATCAATGTTTATCTTAAAGACAGCCTTTTTATTGAAGCCGCGCAATTGTATGAAAAAAAGGGCGACCTTGCAAAGGCAGGTGAAAATTTTTTAAAGGGCAATGCGCTTGAAAGGGCTGCCGAGTGTTTCAAATCAGGCGGTGATTTAAAAAAGAGTTCCGACATATCTGCGAGGATTCATAAACAAAAGGGGCAGATAAAAGAGGCGGCATCTGCTGCTGAACAGGCAGGTGATCTTGCAGGCGCAGCAGAGCTTTATGCAGAGGAGAAGGACTTTTTAAGGGCAGGGGGGCTTTATAGCAAAGCAGGGCATCATACAGAGGCTGGGGAGATGTTTGCAAAGGCAGGCAATCTTCAGAAGGCGGCAGAGGCATATGAATTGGGAAAAAACTATATATGGGCGGCAGAGTCGTATGAAAAGATAGGGGATAAAACAGCTAAGGCGCCTGAACTTTATGAAAGGGCCGGAGAATATCTTAAAGCAGGCAGGCATTACAAGGCGCTTGGGCTTCTTGACAGGGCTGTAAATATATTGCAGAAGATTGATTCAAACTCTGAAAACTACAGGGAGGCATCAATCCTGATTGGCGAGATATTTTTAGATAAGGGCATGATAAAACTTGCCGCAGAAAGATTCCAGAAGCTCCTCGGCAGCGACGCTGTTAATCAAACCAATCTTGAACCCCATTATTTTCTTGCCATCTGCCATGAAAAATCTGGCGAGGCCGACAGGGCAAAGATTATATATGATAAGATACTTGCAGAGGACTACCATTTTAAGGATGTAGTCAGAAGGTCAAAGGAGCTTACTATATCGCCAAGACCGGCTGCAATTCCACCTGAACAGGATAAGGGAAGGACATATACAGATATCAGGCCAAATGTAACAGCATCGGGGCAGGGAGGACAAGCAAAAAAGAGATACCAGTTATTAGAGGAGATAGGCCGCGGCGGCATGGGGATAGTTTATAAGGCACAGGATACTTTATTAAATCGTATCGTGGCTTACAAACTCTTACCCTCTGTCCTGACATCTAATCCATTATATCTTGAGAGATTCCTGAGGGAGGCAAAGCTCTCTGCAAATCTGAATCATACCAATATTGTTACTATCTATGATACAGGGGAGGAAGCGGGTAATTATTACATAATAATGGAATATATTGAAGGAAAGACCTTGAGGGAGTTTTTAAAACAGATTAATAAATTTAAGGCCTCTGACGCTGTAAAGATCGCAAAACAGCTCTGCAGGGCGCTTGCCTATGCCCATAATAATAAGGTGGTGCACCGCGATATAAAGCCTGCAAATATTATGATAAGCCGTGAGAGGATGGTAAAGGTAATGGACTTTGGCGTTGCAAAGATTTTTGAGGATATAACAAAGGAATCCACATCCATCAGCGGCACGCCTCTTTATATGTCGCCTGAGCAGATAATTGGCAAGGGCGTGGATTATCAGTCTGATCTTTATTCAATGGGCATAACGCTCTTTGAACTCGTAACAGGAAGGACGCCCTTTATTGAGGGCGATCTTGGTTATCATCACCTCCACACAAAACCACAATCGCCAAGGGATATAGACCCCGCCATCCCCGAGGCATTTAACAATATTATTATAAAGTGCCTTGAAAAGGACAAGGCAAGACGATACAAAAGGGCAGAGGAGATATTAGCGGACTTAGACAAGGTGACTATTTAACGTTGCGACCGCCTTTGATTTATATCTTAATTCCTTCTCAAAACAGGGGATGCAGAGGAGCCTTCCTTCCTTAACCCGCACCTTTGGCTCTGCAAAACAATTCAGGACAATCCATAAAGTTTACATTGACCATACAATTTTAATGATATAAAATTGACCTTGCAGTTAAATAAACCCTCAGGGACAATCCTATAAAAACATGGACGTCTCTCTGGAGGGTTGTAAAAACGAAAGGATAATATATGTCAATGCCGGAAGATAAATATTACAGTGATTCAGAAATGATAAGGCTTCTTAAAGGGGCTGATGCAAAGCTCTCCCTGCCTGAGATATACGGTTTGCTGTATGGCTGTCATGCAGCCCCGCACATATTTAGGCCTTCTCAGCTTATCTCCACAATCTTTGGTAAAAATGAAGCGGCTTTTGCCTCTATGGAAAAGACAGAACAGGTTATAGGAAACCTGCTGTTCCTCTGGAATGTGCTCGGAGAATGGAAGCCTGAAACCGAACCCTTATTCTACCCTGATATTGAGTATCCTGACACCCCTGAGGGCCTGATGGAAAGAATGAAGGATGATTTGACTCTTATTAAGTCCTTTATAAAAGGCCTTGACCTCGGCGAAACCGCTAAAGAAGATTTTTCAAAGGATGCGGTAGATGCATTCAAATCACTTTCAGAGGCAGATACTTTTTTAGCCAATTTCATAGAATTTCAAAAACAAAACAACACAGAAGACGAGGAATTTAAGAAGGTTAAGGATTCAATCGTTAATTTAGAAGGTGTTATTGGCGTATGTATAGCGAGGATCAATCTCGGTTTAAAAGAGGCACGGATGCGGGTTGTTAAAGAGATGCAGAAGGCTGCTGATTCTCAGAAAAAGGCTGCTCAGGCAAAAAGCGCAAAGGTGCAAAGAAATGAGCTGTGTCCATGCGGAAGCGGCAAGAAATATAAAAAGTGCTGCGGCGCGGAGCAGTGAATATTATATAAGGCCTGTTGACAATGCCAGAGTTTTGTTTTACAATAAATCTATCGATATAAAAAAAGGAGGATAGATTGGCTACAACAACAATATCCCCAAAATATCAGGTGGTAATTCCCAAAGATATTAGAGAAAAGCTGCGCCTAAAGAGCGGGCAAAAGATGACTGTTGTTACAAAGGGAGGGGTGATATACTTCATTCCAGAAAAACCCATCTCGTTTTTCCGCGGACTTCTTAAGGGGATGGATATGGAAAACCTTCGGGAGGATGAAGAGCGATAATGCTGCTTATTGATTCTTCCGGATGGATTGAGTTTCTGACAGATGGCCCGCGTGCAGGAGAATATGCAAAATATCTAAAAGACCCTTCAAAAATAAAAACCCCTACCATGAAATTTTATTAATAAAACAAATAAAGCTGACCAAGACCAAATTTCTGGCTGGGAAAAGGGGAGAGGTTTAAGCTGTGAAGGATGCTGAAGTGGCTGCAAATTGCGGCTGAGTAAAAAAGGAGGTTAAAATAATGGAAAAAATTATCTGTCCTTACTGTCAGGAACTCTTAACAGAGAAATATTAAAGAATATGACTTATATCCTTGGCTTTTAGAACCTGAAGAAACACTTTCTTCCTGATCCTAACCTATTGTGTTTTATATATGGTCTGCAAATGGCCAGAAAAGGCATAATTCCTTATTGACCATACAATTTTGATAATATACAATTAGGCCGTGAATTAAAGGTGTATTTTAGATATTTAGGGTGATATAATAGCAGGCTAAATATGGGAACTACATCACTAATAGACAGACAAGAACCTAAAGATAAAGCAGATAGGCTTTATACTCCATCAGAGATAATTAAATTATTTCAATCTACAGGTATTGAAAAAAACTGGTCATTCATTGAATATAAACCAAGCAATACCTCCAAGCTAACCCATTGTTACCACCGCTACCCCGCCAAATTTATCCCTCAATTAGTTGAAAGGCTCATGGACGAATATCTTATTGACACTTAACTTATAGCCGCTCATAATATATGTAATTGCTACAGTAGCTACCATATCCCTCTTATCGCCTTTAAGCTCTTTAAATAATCTTCATATTCAAGGTTTATCTCTATCCCATATTCACGAAGCATGTCCATCATCTTAGAGATAGAAACACCTGCTAACTTAGCGGCCTTCTCGATGGATGCCTCAGATTTCTTATATTTTTTTATAGCGAACATTATCCTACCAAGGTCAACAAGTTCTCTTACAGCCTTTGAAACATCTTCCCTTTCCTCCTTTGCAAGGGAAGAAAGGAATTGGTAATCATCATCGTCAACTCTTATACTTAAAGTTTTCGTGGCCATATTTAAACACCTCCTTTTAGCTGTTTAATCGCATCTTCTATTATTGCTTTACCGTATCTGCTAATATTTGAAAGCCTCTGCACTTTAATAAGGGCTTCATCTCTTTCGAGAAATCCTTTTTCAAAAGCCCTTATAAGAAAAGCAATCGCAGTAATAAATTCAAGGTGAAGCATTTTACACGCCCTTATGGCATTTCTATCGTCTGTTGCAACCACCCTTGCATCTTTTTTCAAAGCAAGCCAAATCGCCTCTGCCTCTCCTGTACCGATATTGAAATCATCCATTAGTTTTTCAACCTGATTTTTATCCTTCATATATATAACTTGAATCTTTTTGCGTTTTATCAATTCTTCTATCAAGGGCGTTCCTTCTTTGTCTTTCTTTAAAGCCTCTATTTCAACACTATGAGGGATTAAAACTTTACCCTGAAAATTTGATACAAACAGTTCAAGAATCTCTATCCGTGCAAGAAGTATCAATGTAGAGGCATCAAATATTATCATGTCTTACTAGTGTATACATTTGTATTACAATTGTCAAGAATTAAAGCATAATTCCTTATTGACCGCACAATTTTAATAATATACAATAAGGCCGTGGAATAAAGGTGTATTTTGGATATTTAGGGTGATATAATAGCAGGCTAAATATGGGAACTACATCACTAATAGACAGGCGAGAGCTTAAAGATAAAACAGAAAAGTTTTATACTCCGTCAGAGATTATTGAATTATTTAAATCTGCAGAAATTGAAAAAGACTGGTCCTTCATTGAATATAAACCCAGCGATACCTCTAAGCTAACCCATTGTTAGGCCTCAGGAGACTCAATTGAAATACTCTTTGGCCCGCAAAATTTTTAATTCTGCAGTTTCTTTTGAAGGAGCCGCAACGTTAACCGAGCATCCGATTCCAAAGTCGCCTCTGCAGTATTGGTGGCCAATTCAGCCTACAATAGTAAATTTTGTTCTTGCTCTTGAACTTTATCTCAAATGCCTCCTTACGATTCAAGGCAAAGAATTTAAAAAAAATCATCAATTATCGGAGTTCTTCAAAGCCCTTGATGCCCACTCGCAAAAAGACATTATGGCACAACTTAGATATACTGACATATTGTTGTTACAGGCTAAAATTACCGAAATTGACAAGGTATTGATTGAATGGCGCTACATATATGACTATGATAACAAACAGATCGACATAGAGTTTTTAAAGGCATTCTGTCGCGCTACAAAAGCACACATAATTCAGAATCACATACAAGAAATCAATGAGACCTAACAATTTTAGACTTCAGCGTTATCATCGCTACCCAGCAAAAGATTTATAAAAATCTTGACAAATGTTGCATAATGTTGTAATGTCCTGATGAAGCTATTTTAAACTTTATCGGAGGCCTACCCATGGAAGAAAAAACCATTTATACAACCAAAGAAGCATCAAAGCATCTTGGAATAAGCCCCGCTACCCTTTATCGTATGGAAAAAAAGGGATTGATAACATCAATGAAAACGCCAGGCGGTCAGAGGCGTTTTAGCAAGGATAGCATTGAACAATATTTAGATGAGAGCAAATATTTTGAGGCGCCTCAAAATCCAAGTAAATATAAAACCAATACTATGCAAGCCCCTTCTTCTGTAAAAGAACAGGCAGCAGAATATTCTCTTTTTACGCCTTATGAAATTGAACCGTCAGCAAATATATCAAGGCTACAGCAACAAATTGCAATCAGAAGGATTAGGAGCCATAAGGAGCATTATGATTCAGGTCTTGATATATTTAAATGGGTAGATGAATGGGATTTTAAAAGCTATCAGACCAAAACCTATTCTCACGGTTTTCACACCTACCCTGCGATGTTTATACCGCAAGTCGCTCGGAAGCTAATACAGGTCTTTTCATCCGAGGGTGAGGCAGTTTGCGACATTTTTTGTGGTTCTGGAACAACTCTTGTTGAAAGCAGTCTTTTAAATAGAAATTCTATTGGTATAGAGCTTAATCCGTTAGCCG
>CAKKST010000210.1 GCA_919903585.1 Nitrospiria bacterium
TCTTTGCCACGCCCACATCCTCAATAGGCGCAATGTCCCAGAAAAAGCCTACAAATGAGCCGCTTTGTGAAAGCAACGAGAGACCCCCTTGCTTTGTCTTTGCAACCTTCTCAAGGGGAAGGAAAAATGTATTAAATCGTGTATGATTGTCAATAACACCAAGGCAGTTGGGTCCGAGTATCCTTATGTTAGATTTCTTTGCAATATCCTTTATCTCTTCCTCAAGCCTTTTCCCCTCCTCTCCTGTCTCGCCAAAGCCGCTGCTTGAGATAACCACACTTTTTATTCCCTTTTCTGCGTGCTCAGATAAAACCTTTGGAACATAAGGCGCAGGGATAATGATAATGGAGAGGTCAATCTTGTCGGGGATATTTAAAACAGAGGGATAGCATTTATAACCAGACAAGGTCTCGTATTTTGGATTTACAGGATAGAGCTTTCCTTTGTAACCAAAGGCAGGCAGGTTTTTTAAGATAACGCCTGATGGCTTTCTCTCATCCCCTGATGCGCCGACAATGGCAATGGACTTGGGGTTGAAGAAGGCATTTAGGTCTTTTGTATTGCGATGATTTTTCATATTGCTACACACTCAAGGCTTGTTCAGGAGTGAGTTATCAAGGGGCTCGCATTTATTTTGTTTTATATCATCCGTTAAAAGAGCTTTCCGAATCCCATTCCTATTTCTTCAAAATGCTTATCAGCAGTCAGAACTTCCGAAATTTTAAGCTCCTTCATTATAACAAAGGAAGAAAAATCAAAAAAAGAGATATAGGGCTTATCATGGTATTTTTTGTTCAGTTCCCAAGCCTTTAGCCATCTTTTCTCATCTACCTTCTCAAATATTATTCTATTGTCCTTAATTGCATCAATTAATGTATCAATAAAAAGGCAGCGCTTTTGGCGTCTATTTTTGCCCTTAAAAGGGTTATAGTTTCTGCAAGGACATAATCAGTTGTAACAGGCACACCTTTTCTGAGAAGAAATGTTTTATAAAAAGCGCTGGCATCTGCATGATGGTTGTCATCTTTGTGTGCAATTGCCACCCATCCCCATGTATCAAAAAAGACCTTTTTCATTTTTTCCTGATTCCATAGAGATATTCATCATGTTTGTCTGCAAGGTCTTTTGGCCCGCCCTTGCAAACACCAACTATAGAAAGAAGTTTTTTTGTGGCTTCATCCTCTATTGGCGCCTCTTTCTTTACCTTCCATTCTGCTAAAAATTTATCTATCGCCTTTCTAACAATCTCGGCTGCAGGTATTTTTGAGTGTTGATGCAGCCTCTCCAATGCCTGTTTCTGCCTCTCTTCAATAAACATCTGAAATCTTACCTTAGCCATGTTAAAAATCTCCTACACATATTGTATTTGAATTATATGTGTATGTCAATAAATTCGTGCAATATTACAGATTAATCAACACTGTCTTTAAATCCGTCATCTCCTCAATGGTATATCTTGGGTCTTCTCAACAAA
>CAKKST010000211.1 GCA_919903585.1 Nitrospiria bacterium
TAGTCAATATCTGAATCTGAAAATATAACATCTGTCCGGCTTGGTGTGCCTCTGGACTCAGGCCCGTATGTTGATGCCTGGCTCACATTTTTGCCGTCATACATGCCAGCAAGGGCAAGTATAGCGCCAGTCTGGATTATGCCTTGACCGCCGATGCCAGCTATCCTGATTTCTAATCCTTCCACACCCCCCTTAAATTCCCCCCTTGGTAAGGGGGGAGACAGAGGTGTTAGCGGTGGGCATGGGGGGATTTTATCCAACAAATTCTCCAATTGGTATTACTCCTTCTGCTACTTTCTCACCCTTTTCAATCTTCTTGCATCTTTTTTTCAAATCATCAAAAATATCAACAGGCCTTTTCATTTTATTCATCCTGCCAAAGTATGTCGGGCAGGGCGAAAGCACATCAATAAAGGAAAAGCCTTCATGATTTAAGGCATTGATTATGGATTTAATCAATGGCTTTAATGGAACAACAGGGAATCTTGCAGCATATGTTGCGCCTGCACCAATAACCAACTTACATAAATCAAATGGCCTCTCTATATTGCCAGCAGGCGTGGTCTTGCTTATTGCGCTAATAGGTGTTGTGGATGATGCCTGACCGCCTGTCATTCCATAAATACCGTTATTTGCACAGATAACGGTTATGGGAAAATTTCTCCTTGCAGCATGTATGAGATGATTACCGCCAATGGATGCAAGGTCTCCATCACCTGAGATAACCACAACCTTCAATTCAGGATTTGCAAGCTTGACGCCTGTTGCAAAGGCTATCGGCCTTCCATGTGTGGTGTGAAGTGTATCTGCATTAAAATGCGGGCTCGGTATCCAGCCTGCGCAGCCAATGCCGGAGACAAAAACCATCTTATTAATATCCATCTTTGCCTCATCAATAGCGCGGAGTATTGCAGTCATCAATATCCCATGTCCGCACCCCGGACAAAAGGGCGTCGGCATTGCAGAAAGACGGAGACAATCCTGAAGGTCTTTGGGCATGAGTACCCTCTCCATATTAATAATCTGATTTTAACCAACATAGCTAACTTTGTCAATGAATCCAGCTTGACTGCTTAATCTAAAACAAATAAAATACTGCCATGATAAGATGGAGATTTATTCAATATATACTTCTTTTATTATCCTGCCTCATTACCTTGCAAATTATGTTATAAAATCTTCTTGCTATTGCCCTGCTTTTTAGCTAAAATTTTATTTATGAGCCCATTTGTAGAAAAACGCTTTTTCCCAAAACAGAAAGTAAACCACGATGAAAAAAAACGGTTAACAGCGGTTGTAAAGAAACATCTTTTAGAAAAACCTGCAATAGCCTTTGCATATATTCATGGTTCATTTGTAACTGCCGAGTCTTTTCGGGATATTGATGTTGCTATTTATACCAGCGAGAGCAGGGACTTTCAATATGAATCTGATTTGTCCTATGAATTATCTGCTGCTACAGGATACGATGTTGAAGTTCGTATTATAAATAATGCTGCAGTAGCCTTTCAGTCAGGTGCAATTGAAAGCGGGAAACTGCTTTTTAGCAGGAATGAAACCTTGAGAACCGATTTTATAGAAGATGTTGGCAGAAGATACATTGAGTATGCCCATTTCAGGAATATCTTTATGGAGGCTGTCAGTGCTAAGCAGTGATAGAATCTTAAAAAACACTGCTGACCTTCTAAATGCCAAAACAGAGATAGAGAAAATACTATCAGTCGGCAATGAGGCTTTCCTTTCAGACAAGAAAAACTCTCTTGCCTTAAAATATCTTTTAATAGAAGCTGTTGAGGCAATAACAGATATTTGTCAGCATATCCTTGCAAAGACAAAGGGGGTGATATGCAGCGGATATGTTGATTGTATCGTGAAGGCCGGAGAAAATGGCATAATTCAAAGTGCATTGGCAAATAAACTTAGGCGGCTTGCAGACCTGAGAAACAGCCTTATCCATAGGTACTGGATAATTAATGATGAAGAGCTTTTCCGCCAGTGCAGCGCCAACATTAATGACCTTCCAGATTTTGTTGCACAGATCAATTCCTTTGTTTCGGGAGTTAAAAGCATATAATACCTGCCGAACCATGCCCAAAAATACCGTGCAGTTGCTTAAAAA
>CAKKST010000212.1 GCA_919903585.1 Nitrospiria bacterium
TTTGGAAGTCGATCTCCGCAAGTATTATGGCGATGGTCGTATCGCTTATGCCGGGCATTATTGGGACGCTTCCCATATTTCCAAAGTAGAGGTTCAAAATTTTGAACCCCTACGCATTTTTGATTGGGGCGGGGGCAATCCCCGCCCTTTTTGTTTTCTGCCCATATTATATCTTGTTTGATATTTATCTCAAATTCTGGTATATTTGACACATACAAGGCTTGAGTAAGAGGTGAAAAAATGGCAGTTTCAGAAAAATATAAGGAAGAAGTTTTAAGTGAAATTAAAGACCTTTCTGATGAGCAGGTATCAAATCTTTTGCAAATCATCCATATATTTAAAAACTCACTTATCCGTCAGAGGGAGTGCGATTTTGACCTGAAGATAGAATTTGAAGATTGGGACAGGCTTAGCGATGAAGCTATCATCAACTTTGAGCGGACACTGTAATGAAAGAAGGCGATATTTATCTGGTTGAAATTCCTGCGTCTGGCGGACATGAACAGGCAGGATTAAGACCCGCAATTATTGTCCAATCAACTAATTTAGAAAAACTGCCGACTGTCTTAATAGTCCCGCTTACTTCAAAAATAAAAGCTGCTGACTTTCCTTTTACATTTATTATTGAACCAGATGAGTTTAACAATCTGGATGTTTCCTCTGTTGTTTTAGTTTTCCAGTTGAGGGCGATAGACAAAAGGCGCATTAAAAATAAACTTGGAGAACTTAAACAAGACAAGTTAGAGATTTTGAAACAAAACTTAAAGAAAATTATGGGATTAATATAGGAAAAAGTCAGGAGGGTTGGGCTGCGCCCACCAACTGCGGCTGGCATTGGCTGCAAAACAAATCATGGGGCGGGGACAATCCCCGCCCTGTTTTTCTTCCCTACTTAATTCTCCATGTTCCTTATGTTTCTTTTGATAATGACAAATAAAAAGATTTGTGTTATTATACATCTGTCCTTTATGAAAACAGGAGACTCATGCTAATTAAAAGGGAGATTCATTCTTGGCCACAATCCACTCTATTAGAGAAAAGCTGATTGGGCAGGAATATGAATTTACCATTAAAACTATTATTTATTACAACATACGCTTTGTAGGAGGATTGAATGAAAAAAAAATACGAATATGGGGAATGTGAAATATGTAATACCTCAATGAAAGCAAGTCGTATAAAACAAGATTTCTGGATTAGAGGAAGGCTTATTGTTGTAGAAGGAGTGCCTGCAGGGGTATGTCCTCGGTGTGGGGAAAGGATTGTAAAAGCAGATGTGGGGTTATGGATAGCAAAATTAATAGAAGATTCTGATAGAATCTCAAAGGCGCCGAAAATTGCTGTTCCAACAATTAAATTTGATGAAAAAGAAGTTGCGGCATGAAGCCCATAGGGTGTGGGCAATAGCGGGGCACTATCGGGACGCTTCCCATATTTCCAAAGTAGGGTTCAAAATTTTGAACCCCTACAGTCAGCAGTCAGGAGGGTTGGCTGTGCCCACCAACAATAACAAACATGGGCGGGCAAGCCTGTTAGAAAGTTTTTCTAACAGGATAAATTGCCCGTCTTCTGTTTTTTTTGAGTAAGATTTGACGTAAAGTTCCTTTTATTATATTATTTGAATATAAAAAAGGGAATGACCTATGAAAAAAAATAACAGACTTATAATCGCCTCATTAGTTATCATCTTGACCCTCAGTATTGTTTCTCCCGCCTTTTCAGGCGATAAAAAGGATGAAGGCATTTACAGAAGGACTGCGGATTCCTTCTGGTCGCTTACATATAAGGCAGGCAGTTTCTTCAAAGAGGGCTATAAAAGCATTGCAGGTTATTTCAGGGCAGAATCGCCAAAGATAAAGGAGCATGGCAGGGAGATAAAAGAAGAGATCAAAAA
>CAKKST010000213.1 GCA_919903585.1 Nitrospiria bacterium
CCGATTTATCAATTACAACATCAAGATAAATGTCGGCAAAATATTTTTTGATGTCCGATTCATTTTCAGGTTTCAACAACTCATCCCAAAGTTTTTCGTTGTGGCTGTAAACGATTCCTTTGAGCAAGGCAACTAATATGTTTGAATACGGTTTGTTCATCGGCAAAAAATTATTTGAGGAACTTTCACTTTGAAGTTTTTATTCGTCTTTGAGTTTTTAATGTCAATCAAATTATGCAATGATTCATCAATGATATGTCTACTCTTTTCCTTTGATGCAATTTCTACATATGCCACAACTTCCGCAACTCCTTTTTCTATCTCAAACTCCTTCACAAAATCGGAAAAAGAAACTTGAGATTTGTGTTTCAAAGCGGTTTTTATTTTGTCTTTCAATTCAGCAATGTCAATTTCAAATTGCTCAAACAGTAAATCATTGTTGCTTGTTGATTTTCCTTCTTCGAGATTGCTGTTTGAGAATTTTACTTTCTGTGGTGGATTGAACAGAGGTCTGTCAACAATCAAATCAATGTCAATTGTTTTATCCAGTTCCAGTAAAAAAAGCTTGCTGAAATCCATTTCAGCATTTTCACTGATAATTTTTAATACCTCGGTGATGTTGTCGTGAATGCGTTTGTTCTCAAAGAAAGATTTATGCTCCAAATACTTTCGGAGTTGCTCCAATAGTGAGTTTGTTGTTTTATTGGTTTTGTCTCCTGCATCAACCAAATTGTTTCTGATATTGTCAATGCTAAAATTCTCTTTCTGTATTTGCTGAACAACTGGAATGCTCAACACTTCTTCAATCAGTTTTTCAAACTCATCTTGCTTTGATTGTGATAGCAGAAACTCCCAAAAGGCAATGAAACTTTTTCCCTGGTCTGTTTCCAACAAAAAATCTTGCTGCTGAAAAAGTTCCTCCAGCACTTTACCTTTCGTCTGACTTGTGGTAATAATTTTCTTTCTGAAATTTCTGTCTAAGTCACGAAAGTTTTGTTCTACTTGCCTGAAATCTGCCAACAAATATTTTGCTGTTTCTTCAATCAGGAAATAATGCTCTTTAATCTGTCTGTCGTCAAGCACATCCATTTTCCCGTGCTTCACATTTTCAATTTCCTGTTCAATGTTTTTTTTCTTCACTTCCAATTCCTGAATCCTTGTTTCAAAATCTCCCTTCGCTTTTGAGGATAGCTCTTTCAATTTTTCAAAAAGGGATTTTAATCTTGATTCAGTTCCGACAAATTCGGGCTTGTCCAAATCATCAATCCATTTCAAAGCATTTTCTGTCGCAGGTGTTAACTCGTAAATTGGTTCGTCTGTGTTCTGAAAATACTTTCTGAGAAACCCCGAATTTGTCCAGTCGGTTAAATACTCTTTGGGCTGCCTTGAATAGTTATTCTCGCCTTGATTAATAATGTAGAGATGGTCACTTAAAAGAGTAGTGAGGTCTTTTTCTGAAATGGTAATGAGATTATTCTGTTTGTATGACTTGGAAAGAAAACTAATAATCAACGGGGCATTAACGGCTGTTATCAGTTTAACTGTCGTGTTTGCTTTAAGGAGTTGATATATTTTGTCAAAAGTCATTTTATTTTACATAGAGTAACAAATTTACGGAAATTATTGACAGTGGACTTACCCCCTTGGCCTTGCCGGCGCCGCGCTTACCTTACGGCCCCCTATCATGCCCTGCTGAATGGCCTCTATGACCTTTTCAGCCGAATCCCTCGGCACCTCAACAAAGGTGAATTTATCAAGTATCTTGATGCTTCCGATGGCCTTGCCGCTGATGCCGGCCTTCTCTGCAATAAGCCTTACTATATCCCCCGGCTGCACCTTCTGCTGCCTGCCCACGGTTATAAAGAGCCTAACCATGCCCGGCTGCGCGCCTGTATCATCAAACGTTGAAGCGCCTGCCGTTTCTCCGCCAAAACCCTCAAGCTGAAACTTCAAAAGCGCTGCAGTAACCTCCATGGGATTAAGGCCTGCTGAAATTTTTTCCGCCATCCTGAGATAAGCGTCAAACCGTTTATCGTCAATAAACTCCTGAATCCTCTCCTTTAACCGTTCAGCCCTCGCCTCCCTGATCTCCTCTATGG